>JAOZKS010000206.1 GCA_029935255.1 Pontiella sp. | reverse complement strand
CCATGTCGAAGGAGCCATTCACAAACAGGTTTGCGTTCGTGGGCTGGAACCCAATGATGTGGGCAATATCGGCACTTGATGGTTGAAGTGGATTTGAAACCAGTTCCACGGTGATACTTCCCGGAGAAAAATCCGATACATGCGTGCCATCGTCGTATCCCTCAAACGTCACGATCGATCCTGCCTGCAATAAAGCATTTGCCGGGAAAGTAAGCGCCGAGGTCCCGACATTCGTCTGAACAATCCCGTTGTAACTCACAATAAAGTGACGCCCCGACCCGGTCGGAATGTTAAAACTTTTGAGATAGACATCCTGATCGAACTCAAAAACCAATGCATCGCCGGGATTGACTAATAAGCTCGCGCCTCGGACACCTAGGCGGGTTCGCCAAAATCGCAGCACACCGCTGGGTGAACCATTGGTATAGGCACTCAACTTGAGGCCAATCCCTCCAATTTCAACCGTGCTGGTCGGAAACCACGCATCCTCGGCAACGGAAGCGAAGTCGCCACTGGTGGCTTCTGACAAATTGGTATAGGTCCCCCTCCAATTCACAATGGCCGTCGTATTGCTGTAGCTGGGCGCATTTACAAGTGACCCACCGAATTGTATGACGGAGCTCGCAGAAACGCTTGAAACGCTTGATACGCTCCATACGACTGCAGTGATTCCACATACTAGCAATTTATTCATTTTCATCTCACCCTCCATTTTATCTTCAACCATAAGACACGCATTAGTAGTCATTGTATTAAGTATGCGGATGCAATCCACACATTTGGACACTCCTCTGCAAATTTTCCAATGATTTCAGGACCAGCGAAAAGAACTACTCCTCGCCTGTCACCACATCCGCTCCGGTCTTTGCCAATAGCAAGTCAATATCCAGCGTTCCCGCGCCAATACCAAGACCCTGCGCAACTCTCAAAAACGGCTTCGCTTACGAAGCTTCTTTAGGTTTTTATTCCGCTTTAGCGGCAAACCATCGCACCGCTGTCGCTCGGCGGATTCAGCGCTTCATTTTGCATGCGGTGCGCATCCTTCGCCCTCTTTATACTCACATTTCGCATTTCATTTTGCGCCGCTTTCTGTGCGCGCCGGAGCTTATAAAATCCCCAGTTCTTCAGCACGAAGCTGGGCGTAGACCGAGTCGCTATCGATTTGAAGGGCTTTGAATAGGAATTCCTCCACGGTGGCATCGATGGCGGCTGTTATGGCTTCGAGCATTTCTTTGCCCAAGGCGTTCCGAAAGCGGTTGAGCGCTCCATTGAGCAGTGCTTTGAAAAATTCCCAGAGCACGGCGGCAAAGCCGAGCTGCTCGATGGCTCCGGTGATCCGGTTGCGCATTTCACCAAATTTAAGCCGCCCGTCGTCGAGCATCAGGCTGTAGATGAGCAGGTAGCGGATGGCGGCAAGGTGAATTGAGGCGTAGTGCGTGGTGTAGCGCCCGGATTGCTCTTTCATCCATCCCATCCCCCTGCTTTACTTCTTTGAAGTACACTTCGATGCTCCAGCGCAGGGCGTAGATTTCAAGAATCCGTTCGGGGGAGTGCCCGAGCACATGCCGACACTCCGTATGATCGAAGTGCGAAGAGACCCCTTCGACCTTCTTTCCTCGGCGATGCTTCAACGTGTCATCCACCACAAAAGCCGTATCAGCACCGGACTCTAAGGTGTGCCGGCTACAAACCGCCTTGGAGACGGAAAAACAGATCGACCGCCAATTGATGTCCTCGCGGCGCAAAAATCGATAAATCACATCCTTTCCACCCGCATGGAAGTTGCCGATCATCTTTCCACAGAAGCTTGAAATCGAATCGGCACCAAGAAAGGGCCAGACGAGAACCGCAAAAATCAGCTGGGGGATCTTTTCCCCGCTACGCTTTGCAACACCTTGCTGGGAAAGGATTCCAAATAAACCGAGGCGTTGGATGCCTGTTTGCAAGTCGTTGTCGATGAAAAGGTATTTGCCTTTAAGTGCGTCGAGAATGGGCGTAGCGTTTGATTTCAACTTTGTGCTCCTGTTGTTGGGTTTTATTAAGTTATCAATAATCTTAATATACTCTACTGCAACAGGATGCGCAACTTATGCCACTGATCTAAAGCATGTTTTTTGAAATGCGAAATGTGAGTTTCAAAGTAATCTTCATACATTAAGGATGTGTAACTCGGTTACTTAACTGGACACAAAGGCTGGCCTTAATGCATGAGCAGCCACAACCTCCCATTATCGCTCTAACGAATAACTTTCCACCTTAAGTCAATATCGTGTAATAGGGTTATTCTTTAATACGATCTAAACGGAATGTACAGGCCATGGCATCTACCCCCCATAATTCGAGTGAAGAAAAGTTCCGCAACAGGAACGAGCTCTTTCGGGATTTTTACCATCTGAAGAAATGCGAGATCACGGAAGAGGAACAGGATTCGATCACACCTATTCTGAATTCGGTGGAAACGTATAATGAGCGCTATGAAGTGCTTAGTGAGATTGCCGAGGGTGGAGAAAAAATTATTACCCTCGTGCATGACCATCGTCTGGATCGACAAGTGGCCATGGCACATGGACTGCGGACCGACTCGAAAGAGGCGCGTGAACAATTCTTGCGAGAGGCCCGATTGACAGCCAATCTGGCGCACCCGAACATTATGCCTGTTCACAACATGGGGCTGGACCCTGGGGGGGTCCCTTTTTTCACAATGGAGCTGGTGACGGGCGACAGCCTTAAAGATATTATCAAGAAACTAAGTGAAGGCGATAAAACGTATAGACAGAGCTACCCGTTGGAAACCCTGCTGAATATTTACCTCAAGATCTGTGATGCGATCGCTTATGCACATTCCCTGAATGTCCTTCATCTGGATATTAAGCCGGATAATATCCGTGTAGGTGAATTTGGTGAAGTATTTGTGTGCGACTGGGGGCTTGCAAAAGTCATGCATGTGGCAGAGCCAGAACGCCCTCAAACTCCGGGCGCGCTAAACGGCGATATTTTGAATGATTTGACCCTATCAGGCATCATGAAGGGAACGCCCGGATTCATGGCTCCCGAGCAAACCGTTGCTGATGGAAAAACAACCCCACAAACAGACCTGTATGCGTTGGGATCCATGCTCTATATGCTGCTAACCTACGAAACTCCGATTCGCGGCGAATCAGCGAACGAGGTTCTTCAGAATACACGAGAGGGAAAGGTGGAAAAACTGCACCTCCGAGGGAAGGACAGGAAAGTGCCCAAAGGCCTCGCCGCAGTCACCATGAAGGCGTTGTCGTTCAAAGCAGAAGATCGTTATAGGAGCGCGCCAGAACAGCGGCAGGAAATCAGTCGATATCTATCAGGTTATCCAACCCTAGCGGAAAACGCCGGCCTGGCAACCACCCTCTCCCTCCTGATGAAACGACACAGTCGAATTGCATTTCTACTGGTCTCATTCCTGCTACTGCTCGCCGGAGTTATGAGCGTCAACCTGACTCTCATCAATAAAGAAAAGGCCATCGCAGAAGCAGAGCACGCGAAAGCTAACAGGCACTTAGAGCTGTACCGCAAGGAACAACAAGAGGTTGTTTTACTGAATACAGATCTTCGAAACGCACTCATTTCCACCATCAAAAGCCCTGTTTTTTTAAATTCGCATTTAACGATCAAGGTATTGGAAATAGGAATATCGAAAGATATCGAACCCAAGGAATATCAGGTTTTGATGGTGAAAAAAGGCACATTACATTTTTTAAAATACGAGTTTAACGCAGCCAACCGGTGTTTTAACGAAGCGGGGGATGCCCCCCCTATTCAGCACATCGAAAAGATCTGCAACCTGAGTGAAAAATACGCAAAACTGAAGCCAAATGACAGGAAGCCGCTAACCAATCAACAACTTGCAGATTTAATCGATGAGTCCGGACACACCAACATACGCACGAGCCTGATCCTGTACTATATGTACCTAGGCCAGATTCGAAGAGATTATGGCCGAAGTCCCAATGGGCATCCTTTGCTGACTCGTGCCATGCTGGATAAACTAAACAACATCCAATCGCATGACAAATCGCTGGAATTGATCCAGCGTGAAAAGGGATACCACCTCAACCTGACAAATACTAAATACAAATTCTACACCCTGAAGATTGACGCCTCTCGAGAAGAGAACGTGCTCCGACCGCTCAATTTATATTCATTGGATATCAGTCACTCTCCCATTGCAGACATATCGGAACTGGCCGGAATCAAACTGAAAGAGTTACGAATGGTGGGGATGGACTTCCCCCACAAAAACCTACCGTCAAGGCTGGAAAAACTCGGCATTGAAAAACTCACCATAGATGCCGATGCCTACCCGGCACCCACCATGAACAAAATCAGGAAAATCATTGAAGTTATCAATGAACCGAAAAAGCCCTGACGGCTATTCCAACTCCTCGCGGAGTTGGGCAACTTCCTGAATAAGGCGGACCTTCACTCGATTCCGGAGGCGGTAAACCGAGTTTTCCTGCAGCCCCACCTCCCTGGCAATCTCTTCAACGCTGAGGCCTTTAAGACTCAACCGAAAGACCTTCACTGCCTGACCGGAAAAGAGAGGTTCCACTTTTTCGACCGCCAAATTGGTGAGATGGACTTCCCATTCCCGCTCAGCAATGGCATCAATTTCAGAAAGGCTGATCCCATCCAGATAAGCCAGGGATTCATCTTTGCTGACTTTTTCAAGCCGTTTGGCATCACTGTTTCGTTTACGGATAAAGTCAATTACACAATGCTTTGTGACCGTGCTTAATACGCTACGAAAACGCGTGATATGGTTAAAATCCAATAAGGGGAGGTTCTTCCACAACTTCAAAAGGACCTGCTGCCGAAGATCATCCGCATCATGCTCAGAAATATTCATTCTACGAATAATCGCATAGATATAATCGCGATAAACCCGCACGAACTCCTCCCACGAAGCGTCATCATGCTGATTTCTCACCCGCTCGATCAACGTTTGTCTGGTACGATATGGATCCTTCATGCCTTGTCTTCCATAGGTGCGATATTGATAAAAAATCGCTTTTTAGGCGATTCGGGCACAAACCCAGAAAAGTCATTCTGAAA
>JAOZKS010000587.1 GCA_029935255.1 Pontiella sp. | reverse complement strand
CTGCAATTCCGGTTTCGACATTTAGTTCCACATGTATCATTTTCCTTCTCCTTTTTTACAAATCCAGCGAATAGAACTTCCGGCCATTCCTGCCTGACAATCGACGGCATCAAACAAGTGTTGTTTGTAGTAAATTTTTCCAAGGGATGCAAGGGTGGGGGGTGTCTTCATTTCTTGAGCCATGGGCGAACCCACTATTAAAGTCAGCCCAACAATTAAAACACCCGAAAGCTTATATTTCGCCATTTTTTTGCCCTTCTATCAGGTTTGTTACTCAAGGATCTAAGGTTGCCATCGCGTCAGGGTGTTGTTGATATAGAATGCCGAGAGAGGATATTCCGGTGTGTTTGGGTTCGGTTCTCACGTGATTCAAGTTTGTACTAAACGATAGTTATATGACAAATATGGATTATTTATATTTGAGTGATTGAGGTCGGTATTTTTGTGCTATATCTTTATTAATATCTGCCGCAAGGTGTTATGTCGGTTTTGTTGCTATGGAATCGTGATTTGGCATACCTGTTGCGTATAGGGCGACCCATAAGTCACGAGCAGAAGGTTCGGACGGTAAAACCTTAAAGGAAGAGAAAGATGAAAAACAGGATTACCAAAGCAGCAGTAGTAGTGGCAGGGATGGCCGTGGCTCTAGTGCCCCCCGCATCCGCAGAAGTTAGTGTAACCGCAGACTTTGCGTCCGCATATGTGTTCCGCGGTTCCACGTTTAATGATGGGTTTGTGATTCAGCCTGGCATCGAAGCTTCCGGTCTGGGGCTGCCTGAGCAGTATGGTGCCGTAAGCGTAGGGGCTTGGGGCAACTTTGATGTGGATGATTATGGCGGAACTCTGATGAGCTCGCAATTTTCTGAAATCGATTGGTATGCCTCCTACAGCCTGCCGAGCTTTGTTGATGGATTGGATCTGTTTGTTGGTTACACCGAATACACCTATCCAACCAGCGCAAGCGTTGCCGATAAGGAAGCTAATGTTGGCGTTGGGTATGAAATTGGGGGTATCGCATTAGGTGCAACGGCCTATATGGGCGTTGGCGGAGGGGTAAACGGCAATGCATACTACGATCTGTCGGCATCCTATGCCTATGCGATTTCCGAAGCACTGGAACTTTCAGCTGGAGCTTTGGTTGGTTATTTTGATCCAGATGCCGGAACAGCTGGATGGAACGAAGGGGTCCTTGATTTTGCCGCCAGCTATGCGCTTGGTGAAGTATGGAGCATTGGTGCTTCCGTGGCCTACATTGCCCAGCTTGATGATGCCGTACTCGTTGATGTCAGTAAAGGCGGCTCCTATGATGTGGATGTAGTCGGCGTATTGAGCGTTGGCGCTTCCTTCTAGTACTGTATACTTCTTAATCGTTCGTACTGAACAAATATTCCCTTCAACGAGGATTCAATTAAACACCCGCTGCGCTAAAG
>JAOZKS010000205.1 GCA_029935255.1 Pontiella sp. | reverse complement strand
TGATGGGTGCCATGGTCAAAACCTACTACGCCCAGAAGCTCGGCAAGAAACCCGAGGAAATGTTCATGGTTTCCGTCATGCCCTGCACCGCCAAAAAGTTCGAAGCGGCCAGAGCAGAAATGAACGCCAGCGGTGCGCAAGACGTCGATGTCGTGCTCACCACCCGCGAGCTTGGAAAAATGATCACCCAGTCCGGCATCGACTTCCTCGCTCTGGAAGATTCCGACATGGACGCACCGCTCGGCCTCGGTTCCGGCGCCGCCGACATCTTCGCCAACACCGGCGGGGTAATGGAAGCTGCGCTGCGCACCGCCTACGAGCTCGTCACCGGCCGCGAACTGCCCTTCGACAACCTGCACGTCACGCCCGTCGCCGGACTCGAAGGCATCAAGGAAGCCGAGATCACCATCGAAGGCACCGTGCCCGAATGGAGCTTCCTCGAAGGCGTCACCGCCAAGGTGGCCGTGGCCCACACCCTCGGCCACGCCCGCGAGCTCGTCGAAAAGATCCGCGCCGGCGAAGCCGAATACCACTTCATCGAAGTCATGACCTGCCCCGGCGGCTGCATTGGGGGAGGGGGGCAGCCCCGCATCACCACCGACGCCGTCCGCAAGGCCCGCATCGCCGCCATCTACGCCGAAGACGAAGGCAAGACCCTGCGCAAATCGCACGACAACCCCGCCATCGCCACCGTCTACAAGGATTTCCTCGGCGCGCCGCTGGGGCACCTCTCCCACGAACTCCTCCACACCAAGTATGAAGAGAAGGAACGCATCTAGTTTTTAAAGCCTCGAATAAACGCGGGCCAACAGGTCGGGAAGAGACGGACTTGAGAATCTGAACCACGGGTTAAGTTTGGCGCCGGCCACTTCAACCTCAACCGGCAAAGGCTGCGCAAAGCCCGCCGAAGCGAAGGCACCTATCTGCTGCGCACGAGTCTCATCGCCGAAAACCCTGAGGAACTCAGGAAGCAATACATTAACAAGTCTTCAAGGAACTCAAGAACGACCTCGATGTCCGCCCCGTCTACCACCAAAGAGATGATTGCATCGAGTCGCACATCGAAGAGCTAAAAAAGAAATGCGGGGCAGACCTTTGAGCAGAAATGGAGCAAACACCCCCCTTTTACCCGCGAACAGCGCAAGACGGGTTAATCGTTTATAATGGGAGATCCCTTTTCCTTTTCTCTCGCTGAAAAAACTCCATCGAGTTTGCCCCGGCAAAAAAACGCCGCCGGAGTCATCAAGCTAACTCCAGCGGCGTTATTCAAAACATTATACCATGTTTCTTGGTTGTTATCTTATAGACTTCGGGATGAGTAATTGACAGATCGGCTGCGCGGCTGCGGCCTGAATTTCTTCCTCGGTCAACAGGCGGTTATATATCCGAAGATCGGCGATGCCACCCTTATATCCGCGATGTCCGGTAATATCCTTGGCTCCCAGCACGAGGCTTGTAAGCCCAGACATGGATGCCGTGTTGCCACCAACTTCTTCCATGACTTTTACGCCATCCATATAGATGGCCATCGTGCCTGTAGTCGTATCCTTGGTAAAGACCCAGTGCGTCCAACGACCACTATAGTCCTCAATCGTTGATGGATAGGACATGCTTTCTGAAGAATCCCCATCCCAATAAATGCTTCCATCGTTCCATGGAAGACGAATGGCCATCAATCTATCGTCGACACCAGTCATAGCGTGAAGGACTTTGACCTTCGCAGGTAGCGTATTTGCACCATAGGCCCAAATCGAAATGGTAACCTGATCGCTTAGATCTGTTGCAAGGCCTGATACATCATCTACATCTATCCACCCCGTACCGAGCCCGTAGACTTTTCCGCCAGCCAACAAGGCATCTCCGCCCAGTGTAGCCGTAACGCGATCAAAGTAATAATTTGTGACGAGGTTGCCTACCTCATTTGTGACGGAGAGACCGACCATAGGCCCTATGCGGTTTGTTGTGAAGGAACTACTCATTGGCTCATCAAACTTCCACCATAAAAGAAGAGCTTCTTGCCCTGGCCTAGCTGGGCCGTGATGAAGCTTTAGGTTAAAGCCTGCTTCAATAGAACTTCCGGGGGCTTCTACGTCTTCTTCTGTCAATGGTTGAGTATCAACAATATATTCGGTCATATATTCATTATCCGGCACATGACCCGTTTTTTCTACTACAATGCCATGGTCATCACAGCGTGCTTTGAGTCTGTTCCAATATCTTATTGCCGCCCCTCTATTTCGAAGTCCTTCGACGGGGGTGAAGTCGAGATTTTCAGGATCCACAAAAACAGCATCGGCATTGAGGTACAGGCCTCTCATATTTTCATCAAGCGTTACCGCATGGTTGTTTGCGCCGGATAAGGTATTGGTGTCGATCTTGTTCCACACAAGATTTATTTTATAGCCATCTTGCAAGTGCATTAGATTTCTATTGAGCGTCATATTGGATCCATTGAAATCGAGCCCTTCCTCGTTGGTACGAACGGTTGTTCCGTTATGATACGTGCTGTTTCTATGGAAAATGATATTGCCGTTATTCCCGGAATTATTCCTTTTTGAAACAATGGCTTTTTTACCGTTCCATAGCGAAAAGTTATGAGAGGCTGTTACCGTCCCATATTTAGTCTCTCTCATTTCAACGCAGATCCCAGGGCATTCATCGATTTTCAAAGAAGCAAACCCCTTTCCGAAATTCACTGAATATACACGTTGTTCATTACCAAAGGATAAATTTCCCGTCATCAAAGCGCGTTCGCTGTCAAGATTCGTAAGCCCTGTGTCGTCGGTGATTTTCATGGTTAATCCACTTCCACCGGTGTGTTGCCACCAACCATTGTTATAGACAACGCAGTTTTCAATGGTAATCATGTCGCTTTCTTTAACGTTCAAACCGCCATTACACGAATAGCCAACGATCATGTCGCTGATATTAATATGATGTTGGCTCACGCACTCGAGTCCTTTTCCCTGAAACTCGGCGGTTCCCGTCCACCAGCGTGAAAGCACCAATTCTACATCGAAGAATTTCGCCGGACCTTCAACTTCCAAACCGGAAATATCAACATAGTTTGCCGCAATATCAATCCCTGTGCCCGCATAATGGATTTTTACATATTCATCGCCCAATTGACGAATAACCAGATGGTTTCCCTCTACGCCACCGCGTCTGATTTTATGAAAAACTCCACTTGTGCTTAAGTCGTCATCACCATAGCCATCCTGATAATAGTTTCCGCCACGCATGTAGATCGTATCTCCAGGGCTGGAGCGAAGGCTCGCTGTGTATAGCGTGGCATAGGGATTTTCAATCGATCCGTCTCCGCTGCTATTATCACCCGTTGGGCTGACATAAATGCCCACAGGAGCGGTTACTCCAGTATCCACGGCATTAATACTGAACGTCTGGGTATCCGTGGCACCCTCGGGGTCTTCCACCTTGATCGTGACAAGTCCGCTAGAAGTAAAGCGGTAGTCAGGCATCCATGAAATTCGTCCGCTTTGCCGGATATTCATTCCCTCGGGTGCATTTTCAAGAGAATAGAACAGCTTATCTCCATCGGCATCGCCAGCTACGACCGAAAAGGAATAATTCACAAACCAATTAGCATCCGCAGTTGGGGGGGCTGAGGAAATATTAGGATCTACATTCGCATTGGCCACTTGCATTGAAAGCAAGATCGCCATTGCGGCAATTTGTGATGTTAATAATCGTTTCTTCATTTACTTCTCCTTATTTCTTTTTATCGTACTGAGACGAATTTAGTTGATCCTTCTGTCAATGTTTGGACCTCGTGTCCATGCCTTGCTAGCTTTACCAAGACAATACTGCAGCGACTTCGTCAACCCCGATCAAACCCGCGTCCATGCCTTGCTAACTTCAGCAAGGCAATGCTTCTTCCTAGTTACTAAATGTACATTGATATCTAAACGGCTAAGGTTTATGAATAGACTATTCTGTTAATTATGATGGATAATGTTTCCCATTCCCGAATGGAGGGGTTTGGGGTTGTAGCGTGATTTTTAAACCCGTTTCAAATCGCCTTCCATAGCCCTTTTTCACCCACTTTTTTTTATTTCTAACCCTCATTGTATTCTCTTCTTTTTTTATTAAACTCCACTTTTAATCGTCTGTATTTTAAATCCCCTTCAACTTTCTTTATCTTATTAATCATCCTTAGTCTCTTGAACCCACACCCTTGCATCAATATAGGGACGCAAACAAATCCGTTCAGTTAGACAGCCAGTTTTTATATAAAAAATTTCTTTTGAATAAGTCTTAATTAATCGACTAAGATTAAACCCCTATCCCAGGAGTCGATGATGTTTCACTGTCATCCCATAGAGGACGGTAACGGAGTGTAAGTGCCCGTTTTGGTTAAGAATTTTGATGTTCGATTTACATACCTTTCGTATTTAATCAAAAAATACGGTCATCAGATGCATCCTTCCTGTGGACTGCGGACTGCGGAATTTTCACGCTAAACCACAACCTCATACATAACGATCCGATTGTGTTCGGCAAAACTAGACATAAACACCATGACTTTATAATAGGAAAGGGGTCGCCCATTAGAGGTTCCGGTCCGTCGAAGACATAATTTCCGAAGGAAATAGCGAAGTGGTTCAACACAAAATACCCTTCCATAGCCGTTTCTCAACGGCCTGCTGATTTTCCTTTGTTGTTAATCGGTTCTACGTTGCTTTCCATCGCTGAACGTTTGCTGCCTTCAGAGTCTTCGTCGCAAGGTTGTTCAGTCACCCATCTGGATCTCGGATGCCGGCGGCAACCGCCCCCGCGTTGTGCCGCATCCCCATTCCACCATCGTGGAACCAAAAAACCTTCTGTACCCGTCGACCGCCCATTCAGTCAAAGTGATTTTCCTTGGCTCCCGCTTTGTGCAAGCACTTGGCGGGAGCGTCCCGCTTCTGCGGGACGGGTTTCCAGACCCTTGATTAATGGTGTACCGCATCTTCGTATTCGATCCGTACTTTTCTTGGCATGTAGGAAGGCTACGTCAGAAGGGAACGGCAGAGGCATAGGAGTTATCGATGATTCGCTTCGGTGCAGGGGCAACTATCGGCGGGAGTGCGCGATCCGCTTTACGCACAT
>JAOZKS010000586.1 GCA_029935255.1 Pontiella sp. | reverse complement strand
CGGGGATTATCAAATGTAGATGGCGAGGCCGTTGTTATCTCCATCGATTTAAACCAAATCACCATTCCTGGATATGATAAATGGGTGGATGACCTAGGTGTGGCCATTGGCAATCCCGACGATGACTATGACGGGGACGGATGGAACAACCTCTATGAATATGCCTTGAATGGAGACCCGGATGACCCGTTGGATCATGGAGTTAACCCCGTTTTTGCAAATGGGGTGTTGAGCCATTTACGACGCAATGACGATGTCAATTTGATCTATAGTCTAGAAACAACGACAAACCTTGTTTCCGGATCGTGGACAAATGGGGGGCTCCCTTATACGACCGTTGACACGACCATCCTCGAGTACGATGAGTCCAGCTACATTGTTCCGATGGATCGCCCGCAGGGTTTCCTCCGGCTGAAAGTCACGAATCCGTAGAAGTGACAGATGCTATGTGGGTTGCCATTGACGCTATGATCCTTTGAACATCAACAACAAAGGAGCATCAAGTGACGAACAACCAGATCGCGAAAGAAAACTACTCGTGGCTATTTGAGGGAGAGCCTGCATGGTTGTTTATCCCGTACGGCGAGCGGGTTGGCTAGCTAAAGAAAAGTCAACCACCCCGATACAAGGTCGGGGCATATCAGCAGACCCTTCCTGATGAGTTTGATAAGGCGTTGCCGATAACACCTTCATGGAATTAATTAACGGAGATACAGACCATGCCATACTCCAAGATCGATCCGGATAAAATGATCCTTCGTGATCATCTGGCCTATGACCGAACCATATTAGCCAACGAACGCACCTTGCTCGCCTACCTGCGAACTGCCATCGCATTGTTAGCAGCAGGCGGCACACTCATTAAAGTTTTTCCGGGCGAGCAGGCGATGATTTATCTGGGAATCCTTCTTCTCGTATTGGGCACCGCTGTAGCGGTTGCAGGCACATGGCGCTTTATAACCGTAATAAAACGGCTCAGCCTTGCTTATGCCGAGCTAGAAGACTGATGTGTTGGAGAGTTTGTTGCAGATATTCTTGTAGAAGGTGTTGTAATTCTCGAATTAAAATCGGTTATTAGGCCGGTTGAGCATTCAGCTCGCCGACTAGAGATGGCAGGCGAGCGCCTCGTGCAAGTTCGCCGCTATCTATCCGGCGAACAATATCTTCGGCTATAATTGTATATTTATGTTGAATGGTAGGGTCGATCACGAATGACATTAAGTTAAGCCATTCTGGTGGAACGACAGATCACCCGGTCCTACTTAAAACAAACCCTTCAAAATCACGGCGATGAGCGGTTCGTATCGGGCTCGTCGATGATCTCATGATTTTCGCGGAGTTTTTCTATCATGTCTTCGGGGTAGGCCTCGGTGTCGATGATGATTCGCTTTACCCCGAGTTTGTCGAGCTGCTTGAGCAGCACGTTTTTTCGAT
>JAOZKS010000023.1:7022-15716 GCA_029935255.1 Pontiella sp. | reverse complement strand
ATTATTATTTATATTTAATGTTTTTGTGGTGGTAGCCGAACCTGTTATTACAGTAACGAATAGGGCTGGAGCAGATGTTACTGCTCAAACATTAATAAGTTCCGACCATATCCACATTACAGCGGAATCAGCCGGAGAACGATATTCAACATATATTTATAAGTATCTTGTGCAAACAGCAGAACCAAATGCAGCAGAATGGGCCACAACTCCTGAACAGGAATTTTATAAAGATATGTATTTTTACATGCATCCTACGAACCAGTGGGTGCAGCTGACTGTTACAGATACTAATGCACAGGTGACAGCGGCGGTTTATGGTTTGGCAGCCGGTACATTGACAGCACCGCCGGATGATCCGATGACTCCATACACTTATGCCACCAATATGCTTTCTGGATTTATTGAAGAGCCTAACAACCTGAATGAGACTAATATTTTAGCAATAAAAAAAGGCGGTTTTGGACATTTTCGAATGCATATTCACAAATATGACCCTACTGATCCCCAAAGAATGGCCATGGTTATAGAAGATGTTGACACTATAATGAGGCATGGTCTGTATACGCATCTAGCATGGTCCGCAGCTACACCTAATTCATTCAGGGAACCTTATTTTGATTATTTTAAATATTACTCTCACCGGCTTGCATATGAACCTATTCTGGAAACTGGCTCCGGCGTGACGACCTTGGATCTTGATGTCATCTATTCAGAGGCAACGGAAATGGTTCGCCTGCACCCCGGCAATTCAGGCAGAATTCTTATTTATCAAGGACAAACACAGAAAATTACCAATGCCCCACTTTTGATGGCACCTTATCCTGATATGGATTTAGGCGATGGAATCCCAACCGGTTCCGGGGAGTACTATTTTTTCGGGGGACATCGTGGATGGATTGGAGGGGAATTTTTATATTGTGCATTTGATAAACAGACTTTGGATATCGAGATACAGCTAGTTCTAGATACAATAGTTGAATGTGGCAAACCCATATTGATAGATGCGTATAAAGTAGTTGATGTCCGAGGTCACGATAAATTACACCCTGCTGCATATCGTGCTTTTAAGTATACAGAAATGCGATTTGCTGCCGAGGCGCTATATCCCGTTAACAGGACAATGCTTACACTCGGGAAATATGTGGATGAAGATACCGGTGCCTGGGTTGAAAATACCTTATGGCTTATGTCAGCATTTACAAATACGGCTCCGGTTGCGGATGATCCTGACGGGGATCTGATATCCACATATGATGAAATTAACATTTATGGCACTGACCCGAATGATCCTGATTCGGATTGGGATAATATTTTTGATACGTATGAATGCGGTTTAATACCTGGACTTGACCCGAATGATCCGTCCGATGGGTATACGACTTCTGTTAAAGGAGATTATAATAACTTTGTAGTTAACCAATCAAATGCTGATTTTGATGGGGATGGCATAGGCAATGCGTTGGAAATCTTCTATATGATTAAGCATATGGATTTCATAAATCCACTTACAGGGTATCAGTGGTTCGATATTTATGATGCTTCAGATGCCAGTCTGGATTATGACGGTGACAAACTAAGTAACTTTCAGGAAAGTCTATTCCGAAAAAAAGGCCCTCATGTAACCAAATGGAGCGGTTGGATTGAAGGGGACGATGATTGGGATCATAATGGAAGTACTCCAAATCTTGAGGAATTTAATATGGGCACTTGGCCAGGAGATACCCAGGAGACAGATTATGATGGCATGACATCAGGCAGCAGACTTACAAGCCCTCGCTGGGATCTTGTTCCGTATGTACACGACCGTGAATTTGCCGTTCAATTTACTTTTAATAGCGATGTTTTGGCTGATAACTCCGCTTCCATGGGATCTACCAATTACCTTACCAATCCTTTGCCTGATGGAACCGCAGTGGGAGGTGTGTCAGGAGTCAACAACCGGGTGCTTTCCTGTTTAACTGGAAATGGTTTTATCGATGTTCCCTCCGCGGATCTTGGAACAGTCACAAACCGCTCGGTTAACCTTCATTTCGTAGCAACAGAATTTGGCACGGCAGGTGATCCATATAAAATACTGTATAAAGAAGGTGATTCATCCGACGGAAGGGTAATATATCTGAAGGAGAATAAAGTCTGGATCGGTGCCTGGACCAGTAATGGTTCTGCTGAAAAATATCTTGATCTCCATGCCGCGGATTCATTGCCTCCTCTGGAGCTAAATCAGTGGTATGCAGTAACTCTAGTGTTTGACGGAGCCTGCAATACTTTGCGTGGTTATTTGTTTAAGGATAATGCCCGCTTGACTCGTACTGAATTGACAAGCATAGGATTCGGGCTTGTAAACAGTACTGCCGACCGGATTACTTTCGCCGGGTCCGATGATAATTGCCGGGTGGATGCTGGCGGGGGGTCAATTTTAGTCTCGGACAAGTACTTCAAAGGGTACATGGACGCTTGTATGATTTACAATAGATCGTTGAATGATGTTGAAGTGGCATTGCTTTCGCATAATGACCTATATCCCCTAAAAGAAAATGTGGATCCTCCGATATCGCCAATAGCAAACGATGATTTTTTGTATATCCTTCCCGATACAGCAACAGTATTGAATGTGCTGGAAAATGATTCGGACATCAATGGCGACACACTTGCTATTACAGGATTTACCCCGCCTTATTATGGAAATGTGACGATTACAGGAGGTGGAGCTAATCTGACATACACTCCAAATGGTGGTTTTACCGGAAAGGATATTTTTGAATATACTGTTTCCGATGGTGCCCTGACTGCTACCGCTACAATAACCATTAATACACGTTCTGAATTCTTTCGTGTTCATCGCGGAACAGCGACAATACAACCGGGTTATGGAAGCATTACCCTGACAGAAGGAGCAGATTATTTTCTGGACGATTCAACGACGCCGACCAATGCTTTTATACGTCTGGTCAGTAGTTCGTTAAACGGAAGCAGTAATACATTTGGGCAGCCCTATGAGATGCGCGATCAGTCAGCTGTGATAACAAATCCAACAAACCTTCCCATCTCTGTAACGATATCCCGCCCCGGGGAGTCCGACTTTGGCGTTAAGTGCGGCGCGTATACGAATTATATGGGCGACTTCAAGGTGAGCTGGGAAATTATTGAATATCTGGGCGCAGGTCTAAATGAGATCGTTGTTCGTGATCAACGCCTTCTTAATATGACGGCCGAAACACCTGTAGAAGCAGGGCCAGCGGTTGCCGGAATTCAGGATCCGAACAAGATTGTAATATTTATTACCGGGCAGTCCGGTACCAATACATCTGAGGTAATGCATACAGCGGATTTAAACGCATCAGGCCAACCTGTATTTACACGAATGGATGGTGTTTTTGTTGACGGGGGGGTCAGTGTAAGTTATGCGGTAGTGGAATTCACAGGTGCTAATTGGTTGCCTGTTCGCCGAATTGAAACTGATTTTGCAGGTAATCGCACGACGTGTCTTCCAATTAGCCCTCCGCTTGGAAATAGGTCTAGTGCTTTTTTACATGTGCAGCAAAGAGGCTGGGCACGTATCGGGGCCCGGGATTATCTAGCCAGAGACATAGGAAATGTATGGATCAGCGCAGAGGACGAGGTCTCATTTAAATCCTTAGATAACAAACCGAGTTGTCATGCTGTTGCCTGGGTTATTGAGAACTCGGATACTGATCCGATAACATCAATGAAAGTACAGCATGTAGCAGACCGTCTTCGAACTCTGGATACAAATGCTTCGTATCCTGACAACTGGACAGAAACTATTACTCCGGTTGGTTCAGATAGAAACACCTCTATTATGGGTGAATGCGCACAACCGAAGTATGCCTCGGCTTTCTATGATAATTTGTCGTTCGGCCGGATGGGTTTAGATATGACCAATACAGATGAAGTATCTCTGTTTCAGACATCACGTAACTTGGCTGACCTGAACTATTCTTTCTCTGTAGTGGAGTGGCCAAGTTCTTTTGAGGCATTCGTTATGCCCGAGGAAGGAACCGTGATAATGCTCAAATAGAGGGCGTTTGTTGCGGTCTGGTTCGATGCTACGCCTCTGTTGTTTCGGATTCATAGTCGGAATCTCTGTCGAAATGTTACTACAAGTAGGTGATAAAAAAATATGAAAACAATTCATGCCACATTCTTGTCGATGGTTTTTTTAGTTTCAGCCGCCTCCCGGGGAGCCACGCTTCCCTTTACCGAAACGTTCGAACCCAATCCGCCAACCATGGCGCACGTTTTGGGGCCGGCACACGGGCAGCACGGGTGGGTCGATGCCAGCTCCAATGCCATCATACAGACGGCAGAAGCATGGGAGTTCGATCAGGCCGCCCGCATCTCCAACGCGGAACTGGATCAAACCTTCAACGACGGGCAGACAGACGTCTGGACTGTTTTTGCGTGGAAGCCCAGTGCCGGCGCAGTGAATGCGGATCAGCTCCTTACCGATGCGACCGTCATCTTCTGGGTCAACGCCAACAATACCCTCTCGGCCTATAATAACCAGATCCCCATTAACACCGCGACCACCGTGAGCACCTCCGCATGGAGCCGCGTTCAAATTCACAGCGATTATTCCACCGAAACCTGGTCCCTCTGGATTGACGGCACTCAGGTCATCAATCAGTTCGGCTTCCACGCTAATGCACAGACTGCGCTCAGAGCAGTCCGCTTCAAGGCAGGCGACGGCTCGGAACTTTATATCGATGACGTGCGTATCAGCACAAACCCCTGGAATCCGCAGCCGGGCGACACCGATAACGACGGCCTCGATGATGACTGGGAACTGCTCTACCTCAACAGCCCGAACATCCTCTCCACCGGAACCGGCAACATGGATGGTGACTTGCTGACCGACGGCGAGGAAGAGATCGCCGGCACCGACCCAACCGACTCCAACTCCGTTTTCACGATCACCGCAAACGGCGTAAAACCCGCCGACAGGTTCATCTTTCACTGGGACAGTGTGGGCGGGCGGATTTACTCCGTCGATTCGCGTAGCAACCTGCTGATCGACGCGTGGAGCAATATCGAGAGCAATATCGCCGCCACTCCGCCGCTCAACACCTACACCGTACAGACCGACAATGCCGAAATGCTCTTCAACCGAGTCCATGTTAAAAAACAGTAAAGGGGGCCTCGCCGACCCGGAACTTTCCATGGCTCCAGCGCTTTCCGCCACGAACTATCATTTGACCAATGAGTATGCGCGGCTTAAGCTCCGTGCATGAAAAATAGTATTGTAGCACTGATGTTGGCGGGGAACCTTTCTTCTATGGCGCAGACTGAAATACCACTCTGGGATGGGGATATGCCCGGATTAGGAGCGAAAATCCCCGAGGCCGTTAGCTCGAACACGAAAAAAAACGTAATCCGGATCACGAATGTCAGCCAACCCACGTTGACTTTTTCCCCTGCCGGAAAACCGGAAACCCCCAGTCCTCTCGTCATTGTCTGCCCGGGCGGCGGTTATAATATTCTGGCCCACAACCTTGAAGGCACCGAGGTGGTGGACTGGCTTAATTCAATTGGCATTTCTGCGGCCTTGCTCAAGTACAGGGTTCCAAACAATCGGATGGGTGCACTGGAAGATGCCCGCCGCGCGATCCGCATGGCCCGCAAGAATTCCGACGATTGGAATATTGATCCCAAGCGCATCGGCATGATCGGCTTTTCTGCAGGCGGCCACCTGACCGCAGCATGCAGCAACTCGCCGGACCGCCCTGATTTCTCCATGCTGATCTACCCGGCATATCTCAATAAAAAGGGCACGGCCGAACTCGTTGGGGAGATCCAAGTTGACGGCAAAACACCTCCCGCATTTATCGTTCAAACCCGCGATGATCATAAGTACTACCGCAGTAGCCTAGCCTACGCCACAGCCCTTGATTCCAAGGGAATTCCCGCCGAACTACATCTTTTTTCCAAAGGCGGCCATGGCTACGGCCTTCGACCTTCTAAGCATCCCGTCTCCCAATGGCCGCAGTTGTGCGAAGCGTGGTTGCTCGAATCCGGGTTCCTCGTGCCACCCGGTCGCTGATATGCACCGCTCTAATCCTTGGAAAAAGGGAGCGACATTCCGTAGGGTTCTGATAGATTCCCTCGATATTTCCAAGGATTGGAAACGAATGGGAGCGGATTCAAGTGAGTCACCGAAAAGCAGATGAATGGCTGAAAACAGGCGTTGTGATCGGCGAGGAAGTCGATTCGGCGCGTATTGCCGAGGATGTGATCATTCATTCCGGGTGCCGCATTCTGGGTGCAACAACCTCAATAGGTCCGGGCTGCGTGATTGGATCGGAAGCTCCAGCAACCCTTGATCATTGCCAGTTGGGGCGCAGGGTTGAGCTGAAGGGAGGATTTTTCTCGGGCGCAACCTTTTTCGATGGGGCCAATATGGCTAGCGGTGCACATGTTCGGGCCGGTACCATTTTGGAGGAAGAAGCCAACGGAGCGCACACCGTTGGGCTTAAGCAGACCCTCCTGATGCCCTTCACCACGCTGGGTAGCTTAATCAATTTTTGCGATGTACTTATGGCGGGCGGAACCAGTCGCAAAGACCATAGCGAAGTCGGCTCATCCTATATCCATTTCAATTATACGCCGCATCAGGATAAGGCGACGGCCTCGTTGATTGGCGATGTGCCGCGCGGCGTATTTCTCGATCAAAAACCCATCTTTCTAGGAGGGCAGGGCGGGTTGGTTGGCCCCGCCCGGATTGAATACGGCAATATCGTGGCGGCGGGAACAACCTGCCGCAAGGATTTACTTGAATCGGGAAAACTCCACATTCCCGAAACCCTTTCAGGGAAAACAATAGACTACGAAACCGGTATCTATCATCGGATTGATCGGATTATTGAAAACAACCTGTTGTATATTGGAAATATCATGGCACTCAAGGCGTGGTATCAAACGGTGCGCCGACGCTTCGTTCGCGATGCGTTCGACCAGGCCTGTCTCGACGGAGGACTGAAAAATCTCGACCTGATATTGGCGGAACGCATTAAACGGCTCGGTGATTTGGCGGGGAAAATGGAATGTTCGTTTCAAAGGCTGGAAGCGAACGGCGGCTCCGAAGAAATAATTGAAGCACAAAAACGATTTCATGCGGAGTGGCCTGCGCTAAAATCGAAGTTGGAACAGGTGGTGTTGCCAGAGCCGGGAAACTTTGTTCCGGCTCTGGAAGCAATGAACAACGAGGGGTCATACACTCAAACGATCCAGTCCATGAAAGCCGACACACAAGCGGCTGGACGGATATGGCTGCAATCCATCGTCGATGGCGTTGCACAACTTTGGAGATAGAACGATGGGAAAACTATTTGGAACAGATGGGGTTCGCGGAATGGCGAACGAAGGCAACATGACGGCGGAAATGGCCCTGCAGATTGGGCGTGCAATTGCTTATACCTGCAAGGAACACCATGCCGAAAAGGGCACGCGTCCGCGCATTATTATCGGTAAGGATACGCGGCTGAGCGGCTATATGCTCGAAAACGCGTTGACGGCGGGGATTACCTCGATGGGGGTCGATGTGCTGTTGCTCGGGCCCATCCCGACGCCGGCCGTGGCCTTCATCACCCAGAGCATGCGTGCCGACGCGGGCCTTGTTATTTCAGCCTCGCATAATCCCTATTTCGACAACGGCATAAAGATTTTCGCGCGAACCGGCTATAAGCTTCCCGACGAGATGGAGGCTGAAATTGAGGATCTGGTACTAAGCGGACGCATTAACAATATTCGTCCGGTGGCGCAGGAAGTGGGCAAGGCCAAGCGTATTGACGATGCCATGGGGCGCTACATTGAATTCTGCAAACATACATTCCCTGATGGAATGACGCTCGATGGAATGAAGATCGTGCTCGATTGCTCGAACGGGGCAACCTACAAGTGTGCCCCGCTTATTTTTTCGGAGCTGGGCGCAGAGGTGACGACGATCCATGCAACGCCCGATGGAATGAATATCAACGACCGTTGCGGTTCTCAGCATACGCAGGATTTATGCACGAAGCTGAAGGGATTGAAGGCGGATGTTGGACTGGCTTTCGATGGCGACGGCGACCGCCTTATTGCCGTCGATGAAAACGGTAATGAATTGACGGGCGACCAGATTATCGCCATCTGCACCAAGCACTATAAGGATAACGGACTGCTGAAAAACAATTTGGTGGTGGGCACGGTGATGAGCAACATTGGTTTTCATGTGGCGCTCAAGGAACTCGGCATCGAAACCGAAGTCTCCGATGTCGGCGACCGCTGTGTGTTGGAGCTGATGCAGGAAAAGGAGGCGGTGCTGGGCGGAGAGGATTCCGGACATATTATTTTCCACAACTATCACACGACCGGCGATGGCATTGTTTCGGCACTTCAATTGCTGGGCATCATGCGCGAGACGGGAAGGCCGCTTTCTGAACTGGCTAAAGTCATGACGGTTTTTCCACAGGTGTTAATAAACATAAACGTAGCTGAAAAGCCTCCCCTTTCAGAGATTGCAAGCTTGCAGAAGGCCATTGCCGAAGCCGAAGCCGAGTTGGCGGACCAAGGTCGTGTGCTCATCCGTTATTCAGGCACGCAACCCATGTGCCGTGTAATGGTTGAGGGGCCGAGCGAGGAGCTGACCCGGTCCATTGCCGACCGGTTGGTCGGTATGGTCAAGGAGTGCATTGT
>JAOZKS010000023.1:0-7012 GCA_029935255.1 Pontiella sp. | reverse complement strand
TGATGATAATGGAATCCCTACTGAAATCAGAAAATATTGAACGGTCCTATACCATCGGAAAAACAACGATGGATGTCTTAAAAGGGGTTTCACTCGATGTGAAGGCGGGCGAAACGGTTTCGATTATGGGGGAAAGCGGATCGGGGAAAAGCACGTTGCTGCATGTCCTCGGCGGGTTGGATACTCCGAAGGGCGGGAGCGTTCATTTCAAAGGGGAAAGTGTCTACGAAATGTCCGGAGTGCGGCGCGCTCGTTTCCGTGCGCAGAACGTGGGTTTCGTTTTCCAGTCGTTTCATCTTCTTCCGGAATTGGACATTCTTGAAAATGTGGCACTACCCGCCATGGCGGTGCGGGCGGGCGGAAAATCGAAAGAGCGTGCAGCGGAGCTTTTGACCGAGGTTGGGCTGGGCGAACGCATTGGCCATCGCCCCCAGGAACTCTCCGGCGGCGAGCAACAGCGTGCCGCGTTGGCCCGGGCCCTGATGAACGAGCCGGATATCATTTTTTGCGATGAACCAACCGGAAATCTTGACTCGAAAACCGGGGACAAAGTTTTGCATTATTTATTTCAACTGGTTGCGAGCAGAGGGCATACTCTTGTGCTCGTTACCCATAGTAAGGATGTTGCCTCGCGCTGCTCGCGCCAGCGGGTTCTGAAAGATGGCTTGCTAGTTTAAGAACCACAGATGAACACGGATACACACAGATTCGAATACAAAAAAGAGACGCACGAAATTATCGGCTGTTCGATGGAGGTTCTGAATGGCCATGGCTTACATGAAAAGCCCTATGAAAATGCATTATATTGATTTTAAGAAAGCGAAGCGTGAATGGAAGCGAGTAGCCCTGTAGCTATCCGTGTCCATCTGTGGTTCTTTTTTTAGTTGGAGAGAAAATAGAAAATGAAAATATTTTTAGGCGATAAACTGGTAGATGAAAAAGATGCCGTAGTCTCGGTGTTTGACCATGGGTTGCTGTATGGCGACGGGGTGTTTGAAGGAATTCGTGCATACAACGGGCGCGTATTCTTGCTGGACGAGCATATCGATCGATTATACGACTCGGCAAAGGCCATTGCGCTCGACATCCCGATGACTAAAGCCGAGCTGTCGAAGGCCGTGGTGGACACCTGTAAGGCCAACGATCTTTTCGATGGGTATATCCGCCTCGTAATCACACGCGGCAAAGGCACGCTGGGACTCAATCCCTATCTCTGCAAAAAAGCCGAGATCATCATTATCGCAGCCAAAATTCAACTCTATCCACAGGAGCTCTACGACAACGGCCTGAAAATCGTGACGGTGGGAACCGTGCGCAACCATACGGAAGCGATCAATCCCCGCGTTAAGAGCCTGAACTATCTCAACAATGTCATGGCCAAGATCGAGGCCATCAATGCCGGGTGCATGGAGTGTTTAATGCTTAACCCGCAGGGGCAGGTGGCCGAGGCTTCGGGCGACAACGTGTTCGCCATCAAGAACGGCATGATCACCACGCCACCGAGTTGGTGCGGCGCCCTTGAAGGGCTTACCCGCAACAAGGTGATGGAAATCGCCCGGAAGGAAGGATACGAAGTTCGCGAAGATGTGATGGCCCGCTACGACCTCTATGTGGCCGATGAGGTGTTCCTTACCGGAACCGCCGCAGAGATCATTTCCGTCGTCGACATCGATAAGCGGATGATCGGCACGGGGAAACCCGGAAAGATTACCTCCGAGCTTAGCGCGATCTACACCGAATGCGCCTGTTCAGAAGGCACCCCGATTGCATAGTTTTCGCGGGGAGCGTTTTGGCATAACACAGGAATTTACACCCCAAAGGTTTTTACAGAAAAGTGCCAACGCACTACTGTTCCCTGTGTCAGACCTTTTAAATACGGGAATTGACCATGAAATGTGAGAGCTGCCACGAATTAGAAGCCACGATTCACCTGACTCAGGTGATTGACGGCGTGGTGAAGAAACTTAATCTATGTCAGGATTGTGCCCAAGAGAATGGAATCGACCTCAATTCTCCGATTTCGATCACAGATGTTTTGCTCGGGCTTGGGGCTCAGGTGCAATCGACATCGCCTTCCTCAACAGAGTTCGACCTCTCGTGCAGTCGTTGCCAAATGACGCGTACCGAGTTCAAGAAACGAGCAAGGCTTGGGTGTCCAGAATGCTACAACGCCTTCATGGGAGAGCTGAGCGCCTTGACCAAGGCGATGCACCATAGCGGACAGCATGTTGGTAAAATTCCCGCCCGGCAGGGAAATGAGGCGCGTATCACGGCACAGGTTGTCTCTCTTCAGAAGGAAATCGAAAATGCCATTGCCAGGGAGCAGTATGAAATGGCCGCCAACTTACGCGATAAAATCAAGGCGTTAAGGGAGAGTGTTCAGGCGGTGGAAAACGGAGAAAACCATGACGCTTGATGATATGGTGAGACGGCATGGAAGCTGGCTTGAGGCCGGAATTAATGAAGGCCCTGTAATCAGTAGCCGAATTCGGTTGGCGCGCAATATCGAGCAATACAGCTTTCCGGGGTGGGCGAGTGAAGAGGAAAAGCGGATGATCTGGAAGTGCGCTTCCGAAATCTTCCAATCCATGGACTCCCCCTATATCAGCTGGGGGATGGGGGAGACCCCGGCGCTCGACAAGGAAATCCTGTTTGAGCGCCATTTAATCAGTCAGGATCTGGCTCTAAAAGAGGAGGGTTGCGGAGTATTTGTTTCTCCCGACGAACGGCTCTCGACCATGGTCAACGAGGAGGATCACATTCGCATCCAATCCTTGCAGCCAGGACTCAATTTGACGGCGGCATGGCATGTGGCCGATGCCGTCGACGACAAGCTGGAATCCGAACTTACCTATGCCTTTTCCCCCAAGCTGGGATATCTAACCGCATGCCCCTCAAATGTTGGAACCGGTATGCGTGCCTCGGTTATGCTGCATCTTCCCGGACTGGTGTTGATGGAAGAAATGGATCCCGTAATCAATGGCATCTCCAAAATCGGCCTGGCGGTTCGCGGCATGTGGGGCGAAGGAACCGAAGCCGCCGGCAACATGTTTCAGGTTTCCAATCAGATTACGCTGGGCCGCCGGGAAGACGAAATTATTGCGCACCTCGAACAGATTGTATTGGAGCTTATCGAGCACGAAAACAACGCCCGTATCCGGCTCATGAATGATCGGGCCCTCGTGGTGGAAGATCATGTGGCGCGCGCTTTTGGAACGCTCTCTCATGCTAGGATGATCACAAGCGGCGAAGCGCTTAATTTACTTTCAACCCTGCGGCTTGGACTTGATCTCGACATGATCGATCAGTTTTCGCGCAGGGTAATCGATATGCTTTTCATCGCCATCCAGCCCGCCCACCTCCAGAAACTCGAAAACAAAGAGCTCGAGCCGGAAGAACGTGATGTTGTACGTGCCGAGATGTTGCGCGATGTCATGGAAAATGTTACCGAAGACGAGACTTTAGAATAAACAGGATTCATTATGGATAATTTTACACCACGGGCGCAACAGGTTCTTCAACTGGCCCGCAAGGAAGCCGATCACTTCAACCATGGCTATGTGGGTACTGAACATATTCTGCTGGGCCTGATCGCCCTCGGGCATGGGGTTGCAGTGAACGCTCTTCAAGCTTTGGGAATCGATCTGGCCTCCGTTCGGATGGAAGTGGAGAAAGCTGTTGGCACCGGCCCCGAAACCAAAACCATCGGGAATATACCGTTCACGCCTCGGGCAAAAAAAGTGCTGGCTCTTTCCGCCAGCGAAGCGCGCGGGCTGGGTCATAGCTATGTCGGCACTGAACACATCCTGCTTGGCCTGCTGAGGGAAGGGGAAGGCATCGCCGCGCGCGTACTGGAAAACCTGGGCATCGACCTGGATGAAACCCGGTATGAAATCATGAAAACCCTCGATCCGGATTACGACCCGGCTAACGAAAGCGACTTCGATGACGAACCCGATATGGAGACGCCTCCCATGGGTGCTCCACCGCAACGTGGCAAAGCAAAATCGAAAACCCCCGCACTCAACACGTTCGGTCGTGATCTTACCAAGCTGGCGAAGGAAGGGGGACTCGATCCCGTTATTGGCCGTAAAGATGAAATTGAACGCGTAATCCAGATCCTCTGTCGCCGCACCAAAAACAATCCCGTGCTGCTCGGAGAGGCGGGGGTCGGAAAAACCGCCATCGCCGAAGGTCTGGCGCAAAATATCAATGACGGAGCCGTGCCCGACTTGCTGGTCGACAAAAAGGTCGTCACGCTCGACCTAGCCCTCATGGTGGCCGGCACCAAATATCGGGGCCAGTTCGAGGAGCGCATCAAAGCCGTCATGGACGAGATCCGCAAAGAGAAAAACATTATCCTCTTTCTCGACGAGTTGCACACCATCGTCGGTGCCGGTTCCGCCGAAGGCACCATGGATGCCGCCAACATCATCAAGCCCGCCCTCTCGCGAGGCGAACTTCAATGTATTGGTGCAACCACACTCAAGGAATACCGTAAATCCATCGAGAAAGATGCAGCCCTTGAACGCCGCTTTCAGGTGGTTAAGGTCAAGGAACCCTCCGTCGAGGATGCCGTCGAAATTCTGCGCGGACTGCGCGGGAAATACGAAGAGCACCACCATGCCCAGTTCACCGACGCAGCGCTTCTGGCCGCCGTCGAGTACTCTGCTCGCTATCTTCCTGATCGCTTTCTGCCCGACAAAGCCATCGACCTTATTGATGAAGCCGGTGCCCGCGCCCGCATTGGAAGCATGAGCCGACCCCCTGAACTGAAAATACTTGAAGAAGATATCCTTGGGTTCGAAAAAAAGAAAAACGATGCCATCCACGAACAAAAGTTCGAGGATGCCGCCAGCTACCGTGATCAAGAACGCCAATCCAAGGAAAAGCTCGAAGCGCTTCTCGATGACTGGCGCAAACAGCGCGATGAAAATATAACCGTCGTCACCGATGAGGACATCATGGTGGTGGTCGCCAAATGGACGGGCATCCCACTCATGAAAATGGGTGAAAAAGAAATGGAACGCCTGCTCCGCATCGAAGAGGTGGTGGGGCGGCAAGTGGTTGGACAGCAGAAAGCTGTCGGTGCCATTGCCCGTGCCTTGCGCCGTTCCCGGGCTGACCTGAAAGACCCCAAACGCCCCATCGGCTCCTTCATCTTCCTCGGGCCCACCGGGGTTGGAAAAACCTTGCTTGCTAAAACCCTTGCGGAATTCATGTTCGACGATCCCGAATCGCTCATCCAGATCGACATGTCGGAATACATGGAAAAATTCAATGCATCACGATTGGTCGGTTCGCCGCCGGGCTATGTCGGTCATGAAGAAGGTGGCCAACTCACCGAACGTGTCCGATGCCGCCCGTACTCGGTGGTGCTGTTCGACGAAGTCGAGAAGGCCCATCCGGATGTGATGCACATGCTGCTGCAAATTATGGAAGAGGGGCGATTGACCGATAGTCTCGGTCGTAGCGTCGATTTCCGCAACACCGTCATCATCATGACCTCCAACCTCGGCGCCCAGGAAGTGAAGAAAGCGGGAGCGCTTGGATTCGCCCCTTCCAACGAAGCGGTCGATTATAAAAAACTCAAGGAAATGATGGAGGGGATTGCAAAAAGAACCTTCCGCCCCGAGTTGCTTAACCGACTTGACGAGATGATTGTCTTCCGCGAACTCACCCGCAAAGACCTCGAAACGATCATCGACATCGAGCTGGGCAATATTCAAAACCGTGTATTGGGTCGGAATATCGAATTGAAGATCACCAAACCCGCGCGCACCTTTCTTCTCGAAAAGGGATACGACAAAACCTACGGCGCTCGCCAGCTCCGTCGCACCGTCGAACGCTACCTTGAAGACCCGCTCGCCGAAGCCATTCTGCGCAGCGAGATTCAAAACGACTCGGTCGTCACGGTTCGCATCAACAAGGACGGCCTGATATTCAAGGGTCAACCGATCATTGTGAAGGAAGGTATTGAAGAGTAAGGCGGGTTTTAACGATTGAAAAACCTGTATCCCCGTTTTCCATTCCTTGGAAACGGGGATTGATTTTAATGGGGGGTGGAAATATTCTGCGCCCCTTTTACGGAGAAATAGACATGCGCGAATTTGCAACATTTGAAGAACGTCTTTCGGTGTGGACCACGGAAACCATGCAATCCATATTCGGACTCGAAGAATCCAACGTTAAGCTGGGCGTTTCACCGACTCAAAACGAAAAATTTGGCGACTACCAGTGCAATGCCGCCATGGAGTTGGCCAAGATTTTAAAGAAGGCGCCTCGCCAAATTGCACAGGAATTTTCCGACACAGCGGCACTTCCTGACTTTGTCGAAAAAATTGAAATTGCAGGCCCGGGTTTTATTAATTTCTTTCTCTCCAACACCGCACTGGCTGAACATATCCAAGCGCTGGGAAATGATCCGCATCTCGGTGCCGAGCAGGTGGGGCAGGGGAATACTGTCATTATCGACTACTCCAGTCCGAATGTTGCCAAACCCATGCATATTGGCCACATCCGTTCCACCGTAATCGGCAATGCCATTGACCGGCTCTACCGTTTTCTCGGTTACAACGTGATTGCCGACAACCATCTTGGAGACTGGGGCACCCAGTTTGGTTTAATGATGGTTGGGTTCCGCAGTTTTGTTGATGAAGAGGCGCTGGCCGTGGCACCGGTCGAAGAGCTTGAACGCGTCTATGTTGCCAGCTACAACAAGTCGAAAGAGGATTCAACCTGGCGCGACAAAGCCAAAGCCGAACTCGTCAAGCTTCAACAAGGCGACGAAGAAAACCGCGCGCTTTGGGAAAGATTCATCAAACTCTCCATTCAGGAATTCAACACCATCTACGACCGCCTCGGCGTCCAGTTCGACCTCTATCGCGGCGAAAGCTTCTACAACGACCAACTCCCGAAAATGATCGAAACCCTGAAGGGCAGGGGGCTGGCCGTGGAAAGCGACGGCGCGTTGATTGTCGATCTCGAAGAAGACGGCATGCCGATCTGCATA
>JAOZKS010000585.1 GCA_029935255.1 Pontiella sp. | reverse complement strand
CAAAGAAGGCCGGGGATCTCTATGTGGAGATCCACATCGTCCTGCCCCCTGCCAATGAAGGAAAGGCTCGCAAGGTGTACGAGGACATGAAGGATCTGAATTTTAATCCCCGACCGGGTTTCAGAGCGTAGATAATCGTGATACACTGCCAAGCACAGGAAGCGGAAAACTAAATTATGACCGTTAAATATAACATCATAAAAGTTTATCAGGGTCGGATCACGGACGAGGAAGAGGAGGAGCTTACCTTGATGCAGTTGTCCAGATTGAGCCACCTGCCCCCCCAGTGTGTGATCGATATGGTGGATGAAGGTATTCTTGAACCCTCCGGAGCAAGCATACACGCGTGGCGGTTTCCTTTTTCAGCCATCGGGAGAGTCCGGAAAGTCATACGTTTCCAAAACGATTTAGATATCAATCTCGCCGGGAGCGCGCTGGTGCTTGATTTGCTCGGGAAAATCGAACATCTCGAGGCGAAGCTGGCAAGGCGGTGATGGGGTCGGTGTTTCGGTCCCATGTTAATAGCAGGAGGAGAAGGCATGATAAAATCAACGATGTGTTTTGCGGGTGCGTCAATTACAGCCTCGGTATTACTGAGCGGCTGCACCCATTTTGGAAAGCTGTCGGAGGTTGGAACCGAAATGGCGCAGGTTCCAGTAACCGATAACCCGAGTGGCCAAACCTATCCAGGCAAGTTTATCTGGCACGATCTGGTGACCCCCGATCCCCTGTTGGCCGGGAGATTCTACGAAGCGCTGTTTGGCTGGCAGATTGATTTCCAAGGAGACTATGCGGTCGTGCACAATGGTGAAAAACCCATTGCGGGAATCCTGCGGGTGGAGCCAAAAGAAGGCCAAGCCCGCAAAGGGGTCTGGATCCCCTCGGTATCCGTGGCCGATGTGGATGCAGCGGCCCTGCGGGCGGAGGCCCATGGGGGAACAATACTAAATGGCCCGGCGGATATGGATCAGCGCGGCCGGGCCGTCATGATCAGCGATCCGCAACGGGCAGACTTGGTGCTACTCACCGCAAAGGGTGGAGATCCCGCCGATACCGAGGCGGCAATCGGAGACTGGCTGTGGGATGAGATTTGGACGGACGATCCGGACCGTATCGAGACGTTCTACAGCCAAGTGCTGGGCTATGATGAAATCGCTTCGACCAATGAATATGGTGTCTTTATGCACAACAAAAAATGGCGGGCGGGCATTCGCCATTTGCAGAACGACAAGCATATGCTTTGGGTGCCGGTGGTTCGGGTGGCCGATCCCGAGGCGACGGCACGGCGCGTAGAAGATTTGGGCGGCACCGTACGGGTTGCGCCGCATGAGGCACCCAGCAATGGAAATACCGCATTGATTGGCGATCCCACCGGCGCACTGTTCTTGATTCAACAGTGGCCGACGCAGGCATCCAAGGGAGGGCTTTAACCATGAAA
>JAOZKS010000204.1 GCA_029935255.1 Pontiella sp. | reverse complement strand
GGTGCTGGCGCTGAGTATTCGTGCATTTGTCGAACGCGATGGTTCGGTGGGCTACTTTGATCCGTCGTACTCGCTCTATCCGATTCTCTCCGATATCGAGGATGTTGAAAAGCGCCCGGTTGCTCTGGATGCGGCTTTTGGCTGGCACATGCCGGCGGACTATTCCGCCTCGCTCTTTTTCCTGACGAATCCGAATGCGCCGACAAGCCTTCAATATTCCACGGCCAACGTGGAATCGTTCATTCATGATTTTAACGGCGTGGTGTTGGTGGACGAAGCGTATGCGGATTTTGCCAAGGAAAACTGCATGGATTTGGCGTTGGCGAATGAAAATGTGTTGGTGGCGCGGACGCTTTCAAAGTCGTATTCTCTGGCGGGTATCCGCTTGGGTTATTGCGTCGGCCATGTCGACCTGATTGAGGCCCTGCACAAGATTAAGGATTCCTACAACGTGAACTATCTGACGCAGGAAGTGGCTCGTGTGGCGATTCTTGATCAGGATACGATGAAGGCCAATGTCGAGGCAATTGTCGAGACGCGGCGGTTGGTGGCGGATAAACTTGCTGAGCTGGGTTTCGGGGTCGCCGATTCCGAAACCAATTTCCTGTGGGTCAAGCCGCTGGGGATTCGTGCCAAGGCCCTGTTTGAGGAGCTGAACAAGAAAAAGATTCTGGTGCGTTATTTCGGAAATGACGAGCGCACCCAGGCGTATTTGCGCATCACCATTGGCACGGCACCGGAAATGTTCCAGTTTCTGGATGCCGTGGAGAGCATCCTGAACGGATAGGGGAATGGGAGCTGCCACGTTCTGCGGTTTGGACGCTTTTCGGGCGGCTTGACTCGGGGTTGGGTTCGGGCATAATACGCGGCTTTAACAAGGTGGATTGTTTTTATGATCAAGGTTTCTGGGGTGACGAAAAAATATCCGGGACGGTTGGCGGTGGATCATATTTCGTTTGAGGTGGCGCGCGGTGAAATTGTCGGATTTCTGGGGCCGAACGGGGCCGGAAAAACCACAACCATGCGGATGCTGACGGGGTATCTTCCGATGAACTCCGGGCGGATTGAGGTGGCGGGTTACGATGTCGCCACGCAGCCGAAGGAGGTGCGACGGCGCATTGGCTATCTTCCGGAAAGTTGTCCGCTCTATCCCGAAATGCGCGTGGATGAATATCTCCGTTTCCGCGCGGAGCTCAAGGGAGTAAAACCCTCTGCCCGCAGAGCAAAGATCAACGAGGTGAAGGAGCAGTGCGGACTGACCGAGGTGGGCAAGCGCATTATTGGCCAGCTTTCAAAGGGATATAGGCAACGCGTCGGACTGGCCGATAGTTTGGTGCACGATCCCGATCTGCTGGTTCTCGATGAGCCGACTGTGGGGCTGGATCCCTACCAGATTCGGCAAGTGCGCGAGCTGATCAAGCAACTTTCCGAGAAACACACCATTTTGCTTTGCACCCATATTCTGCCGGAGGTGGAAGCCATTTGCGAACGCATCCTGATTATCAATGAGGGCAAGATTGTCGCTGCGGATACAGAGGAAAATCTGCACCGCCGCTTGCATGCTTGTTCGATTATCGAGATGGAGGTCAAGGTCGACCCTGCCGTTGCCACCGCCAAGCTTGGCGGTATGGAGGGGGTGGATATCCGCACGGCCAACACGCTGGACGGGGGTTGGCTGTGGCTGGAGCTTGAAGCGGATACATCCGATATGCGGGAGGAACTTTTCAATTTGGCGGTCACGGAGGGCTGGGCCTTGCGCGAACTGGCCGAGCAGGAGCATTCGCTGGAAGATACCTTTGTTCAGATCACCCGCAACCGGGAGAGCGTGTAGTGAGTATATTTCTAAGCCTGTTTAAAAAGGAACTCCGAACCTGTTTCCTGTCCCCGATCGCCTATGTGGTTTTGTTTTTCTTCTGGGTATTGACGGGACTGAATTTCTGGTGGCTGCTGGTGCAATTGGCGGATGGGGAATCGCTCACCATGGCGACGCAGCAAATGTTCGGCGGTCTGATCTGTTTCAGCCTGCTGGTGATTGTTCCGCTCATCACGATGCGGTTGTTTGCGGAGGAACGGAAACTGGGCACGTTGGAGTCGTTGCTGACGACGCCGCTCACGGCGACGGAGTTGGTGCTGGCCAAGTTCGCGGGGGCGCTGGTATTTTATCTGGTGCTTTGGCTTCCTGTCGTGGCGTACACGATCATTCAGCAAAATCTGGCCCCGGTGGAGGTGCATCAGTTTCCCGATTTTGGTGCCATCCGGGCCGGGGTGCTGGGGATCATGCTGGTGGGGGGGCTTTATATTTCCATTGGTTTGTTGATGTCGAGTTTGACCTCGAACCAGATCGTTGCCGCCATTTCCGGGTTTGCGGTCCTATGCATCCTGTTTTTTGCAGGGTTGTTCATGGCTTACATGGCCTCGAACCCGGCCGCTCGGTTTTTTGGGCAATATGTTTCGACGTACGCCCATTTGCTGGATTATTCGCGAGGGATCGTAGATAGCCGGAGTGTGGTGATCTATATTTCCTACACCGTATGGTTTTTGTTTGCCTCGGTGAAGGTGATCGAATCCAAACGGGCATAACATGAAAAACGAGAAAAATTTCCACGCAGAGGGCTTCGCCGAATGAAACGTTTTCTAACCCATCTAAATATGGTTGCCGCCGTTCTGCTGGCCCTCGTGCTTGTACAGATGCTCAACTACATTGCGTTGCGCAACCCGTTGCGCAGCGACTGGAGCGGGCGGAAATACTATGCCCTCTCCGAAAAAACCGTCCATCTCATGGAGGAACTGGAGCATCGCGTTGACGTAACGGTATTCTTTCAGGAGGAGCATACGCTCTATCAAGACATTGAGAATCTGCTGGAAGAGTATCAGTACCTAACGCGCAACTTCCATGTGGAATGGGTGGATCCTTCTCGCGATCTTTCGCGTACCGAAAAGCTGACGAAGAAATACGGGTTGACGGAGGCGCAGGTCATTGTCTTCGACATCGGCGGAAAGAGCAAGGTGGTGCGGCAGGTTGACCTCGCCGATCTCCAAATGGTCAAGGGGCGCAAGGAACCTGTAATTTCCACCTTCAAGGGCGAGCAGGCCTTCTCCAGTGCCATCCAGGGCTTGGTGCAAGGGAAAACCCCGGTGGTGTATTTTCTGGTAGGCCATGGCGAGCGGCGCGTTACCGAATTTGATCAGATTATGGGGTTTTCAAAAGTTGGAACCCTGATCGTTCGCGATAACCTTGAAATACGCGAACTCATGTTGACTGCTGAAAAGCAGATTCCCGAAGATGCCGCCGCGTTGATTATTGCGGGCCCCACGAAGATCATGAGTACGACCGAGGCGGAGATGATCGAGGCTTATCTTGATCGTAGCGGGCGGGTAATGGTTCTGATTGATGCTCTGATGGAAACCGGACTTGAAACCATGCTTCGACGTTGGGGCGTGGGGTTGCGCCACGACTTTGTTCTTGATCCGGAAAATACACTCAAAGGGAGCGATGTCTATGTGCGCACCTACTACGAACACCCGATCACCCTGCGCATGGGCGATGCCGGAGCCCGTTTTCATCTGCCCCGATCGGTTGAGCCGCTGGTGGTCGACAGTGAGCAGGATGCCAGCACGGAAGACCGACCCACCGTCGTGCAGCTTGCCATGACCTCCGAGAAGAGCTGGTCGGAAACACAAGTGGATGAAGCGTCCGCAAAATACGATGAAAACACCGGTGATTTGAAAGGGGCCTTCTCGCTGGCGGTGGCGGTTGAGCGCGGGGCAACCCAGAAGCAGCTCGATGTGCAGATCCGCCCCTCTCGGATGGTGGTGTTTGGCGATTCTGATTTTGTTTCGAACGGTGCGTTGACGGGAGGCGATCAGGATCTGTTCATGAGTGCGCTCAATTGGTTGCTCGATCGCGAGGAGTTGATGGCGATTGCTCCGAAACCCATCGAGGAAGTCAAGCTGAGCCTAACGAGTAAGCAGCTGCAAAAACTATTCTGGGTTAATATTGCGGGTGTTCCGTCGATTGCCGTGGTGGCAGGCCTGTTGGTATGGCTGCGCCGGAGAAAATAGGATGCCTGTATGAAGAAGGGTCGTTCCACTTTAGTTCTAATCATTAGCATTCTTGTGCTAGGCATATTCATATGGTTGCAGGAAACATGGCGTGCCAAAGTGCCCCCCAAAGCGTACCGCCAGATTCGTCTGTTCGATCTTAATCCGGAAACGCTAGTTTCGGTTCAATTCCAATACACCAATCTTGTGGTGGACTGCATAAAGGAGAATGGCATCTGGATGACGGGGGATCGTGCCGAAGGCGGGCTGGGCCGTGCCGATGTGGAGCTGGTATATCGAATGATTTCCGGCCTGAACGCGATGGGCAAGGGGACAACGATTACGGCCAAACAGCTTGAAGTGCGCGGGCTGGATGCCGGGGAGTATGGATTCGACCATCCAACCCTCCGGATTACCGCAGTCGATAATCTTGGCGAACATGTCTGGTTGATTGGGCGCGAGACCCCGCTTGGAGACATGCTCTATGCCAAGCACGAAGGCGACGATATCTACACGATCCCTAGCAAATTACTGGAAATTGCCTTGATCGAACCCGATCAGCTAAGGGATCGCACTGTGTTTTCTGGAAGTATATCAGGAGTCCGTCGTATCGAGATCCGCAGGTCGAACGGGTTTGCGCAAATCATAAATGAACCCAAAGAAGGGTGGAGAATCCAGCAACCGGTTGCCGCAGCGGCGGATTCCAAGATCGTTGAAGAATTCTTGGAGAAGCTGCACCTATTGCGCATCGAAGATTTTGTGGCCGAAAACGTGTCTGACTTCGCCGTCTATGGATTACAGGCGGAAACCCGCCAAATATCGCTTGGCGGCGCCGATGGAACCTCGCGAATGTTGATTCTAGGCGATGAGGTTTCCGATCGCGCCGGATTGATCTATGCTCGCCGGGCGGACGACACCTCCGTATTCATGCTCCAGTCCGACGTGCTCGATCTGCTGAATATCAAGCTGAAGGAGCTACGTGATGTCCGCTTGCTGTCCTTGCCGGCAAAGGCGGTTTCCTCTATTTCAATTGGTCGTGGCGACGAACACGTTGAACTGCTTCTTAACGAATCCGGGCGCTGGGTCATCACTA
>JAOZKS010000022.1 GCA_029935255.1 Pontiella sp. | reverse complement strand
TATTTTTGCGGAGTTCCGGCGCGGGGTTTGGTGTAGATTTCAACGACTGAAAACGCGAGAATAGGGGTCAGTCCTATAAATTAATGATCTTGCCCTCCTTCCATTTTTTGAGTAGCCTTTTTCCATGCCAAGAAAAGCCCGGATAGAATACGAGGGAGCGGTCTACCATGTGATGTGCCGGGGGAATCGCCAGCAGGCGGTTTTCGGGGATGAGCGCGACAACCAGCAGTTTCTGGATACCTTGGGTGAGGTGTGCATACGTTGCGGTTGGCGGATTCATGCCTATGTCCTGATGGGGAACCATTACCACCTTTTACTGGAGACCCCGTCCGCCAACCTTGTGGTGGGCATGCAGTGGCTCCAAGGCACCTATACGAAGCGGTTTAACGTTCGCCACGGGGAACGGGGGCATTTGTTCCAGGGGCGCTACAAGGCTTTGCTGGTGGATGGATCGGTCGGTGACTATTTTTCCACGGTCGGTGGCTATATCCATCTTAATCCGGCGAGGGTGGTGGGATATGATTTTGAAAAGTCAAAACTTGATGGGTATGCGTGGAGCAGTTTCCCGGCCTACCTCAAGCGGGTTGAACGGCCGGAGTGGCTTTGTGTCGACCGCGTGCTAGGCGGGTTGGGATTAGCGGATTCCCGTGAAGGCCGGGCGCAGTATGGGGACTATGTGGACCTGCGTATGCTGGAGATGATGCATAGTTCCGAGCCGTGGAAAATCGATGCCCGATGGGCGGCTATTCGCCGGGGATGGTGCTTTGGGGATGCTTCTTTCCGCAAGGAGATGCTGGAGCGGTTGGATGATCGGTTGGAGTCGAGGCGCAGGGAGTCGTTCAGTGGCGAGGATATGGCGAAGCATGACGAGGTGGAGGCGGAACGGTTGGTTAAGGCTGGTCTGCAAACTCTATCTTTGTCCGAGGATGATTTGGAACGGCTGATTAAAAGTGCCCCCGCGAAGTATGCTATTGCTTGGCTTGTGCGCAGGAATACCTCGGTGAGAACGCGCTGGATAAAGGAACGTTTAAACATGGGATCAGCAACAAATTTTGCCCATTATCTAAATCGGATTAAATCTTCGGGAAGAGCAGAGTGGGGATCTGAGGAATTTCAGAAGATTAAAAACATTAATTTATAGGACTGTCCCGAATGGCACTAAGTTAAGCCCGTACAGACTAAAAGTCCGTCTCCATTTCACTACGACAGAACTACAAAGATGCACCTCCTATGTAGTTCACTCGCAACAAAGTGGAGAGTGATAATGAGCGAGAGCCTGAGGTTTACGTGCCACCAAAATCGAATTCTTAAAACCCTTAACTTAGTGCCATTCAGGACTGGCACCTTTTCCCTTTTCTTGCCGAGTTCGAAGCGCGGCTGAAAGCTTCTATCCAAACGGCATTCGCCGATCCCGCCTCAACGAAAGATTACGTAAAGCAACATGCGCAGGAACTGGCGGATGATGTCACGAGTGCGCACATTAAAACCTACGTCAACGACTTCACCCTCGACCTCGGCAACGAAGGCCGTGCGGCCATTGACCGATTGCAGCAAATGATGCAAAAAGCTGGAATTCAGATAGGGTAGGAAAAGAAGAAAATCGAATATCCGTTACCCTATTTAAGAGCACAGCGGCAAGCCGTTCGTCACGTAACAAAATCCTTCAAAAAAGACCTCCTACCCTCTCCGAAAATAAGGCATGCTCTTCGCGCATGAGCGATCCTGATATCACAGCCAATACAAGAGCGTTAAACATGGTGCAAATTACAAGGATTCACTTTGTGCATAAACTCGCCAATCACTCACGGCGGGCCAAGCTATTTGGTACGACGATAGAGTTCAGGATCTGTCACGTGCCTGCAAACAATTTTTTGGACGCACTCCCACCGAAATGCGCCAACAAAATCAGGAACTCAAGGAGCTTCCTGAGTGATGAGAAATTGCGACATTTTACCTCGCCTTTGATACCATTTAGAATGTGGTCCATTCGGAAAACCCGTCTAGTATGTATCCGTCAACAGGGAAATCAGAATGTCAGATAAAAAGAAAATCTATTATATTGGGGACTGGGCTGTGATGCTCGGGCCATATTTTGCAGAAACGCCCTTCAACAGTGCGATGAAAGGCGTTGAAATTTTCAACTACGGCAAGTGGCTGAAGGATGCGCTGGAATCCACCGGAAAACATGAGGTGACGAGTGTGCCCACTTGGGATTTCTACCGGTTGCAACCCGGCGAATGGGAAAAAATCCTCGATGAATACGATGTGATTATTTTCTCGGATGTCGAGCTTAAGAACTTCCAACTCTGCCCAAGCTTCTTTGACCGCAGTAAGTTTGGCAACGAGCCACTCACGTTCCCGGATCGGGTGCGTCTCACTGTCGAGGCGATGCACAAGGGCACCCACATGATGTTTCTCGGTGGCTGGCTGAGCTTCAATGGTGAGATGGGAAAAGGCGGATGGGGACGCTCGCGTCTGGCCGAGATCCTTCCCGTGGAATGTTTAACCACAGAAGATTTGTCCGAGAGCACCGAGGGGTTTTCCGGACGGGTGACTTCTCCCGATCACATGATCTTCAAAACCATCGATGTCACGACGACTCCTCCCATTCTCGGATACAACAAAGTGCTTCCCCGCGAAGGTTGTGATGTGCTCGCCTACTGGGGTGAAACGGATGATCCGATGATCGCCATTGGACAGTTTGGAAAAGGCCGTAGTTTTGCCTACACTTCAGATCCCGCCCCGCACTGGGGATGTAATTTTGTTTACTGGAAGAGCTACAATCAAATGTGGCTCAATATTCTCGATTGGCTCACCGCCGGTGACGCCAGCTAAAACAAAACATTCTCTTATGACCCGATTCATCATCATTCTCACCGCCGTTTTCCTCAGCCTCGTCACTGGACGTGCAGCAGACGATTCTCAAATCACCACGGCTGCCCGCAGTGTGCTTACCCGTGTGATGGGGGCCGATGCCGTCAAGCGTATCAAACTGGAGACTCTGCCACAAAAAGATGGTCGGGATGTTTACAGTTACACATCCACAGCCGAAACCCTCACCGTCCGGGGGAGTAGCTCTATCGCCCTGTGCCGGGGCACCTACGACTACCTTCGCGCCAATAACATGGGCACCGTGGGATGGGCCGGCGCCCGACTCAACATCCCTAGCGAATGGCCAATCGTTGCCCCGACCCCGGGCGAAACCCCTTTCAAAATCCGTCATTGTTACAATGCCGTAACCTCGGGCTACACCACCGTTTACTGGACATGGGAGCGCTGGGAGCAGGAGCTCGATTGGCTTGCAATGCATGGATACAACATGATCCTGAACCCCATCGCCTCAGAGGCCATTTTTACCCGCGTTTGGAAAAAGTGGGGGCTTACCCAGCAGGAAATCGATGTCTATCAAACGGGCCCCGCCCACCTTCCTTTTCATCGGATGGGCTGCATCCGCAATGTCGGAGGAAAACTCAGTGCTGACTGGCACAGCGATCAAATCGCCCTCCAGCACCAACTCCTCAAGCGGATGCGTCTGCTCGGCATCGAACCCGTCGTGCAGGGATTTTCCGGATTTGTTCCGCCCGCCATCAAACGCATTTACCCGGATATCGTCCTGCACACCACTCATTGGAACGGTGGATTTCCCGTCCGCCAACGCCCCGTGGTCATGCTTCCCGACGATCCGGTTTTTACAAAAATCACCAAAGACTACCTCACCGAGTGGAAGAAGGAATTTGGCATCCCCCAATACGTTCTCGTCGATAGCTTCAACGAAATGAAACTTCCAAAAACCGATCTGCCGGTGACGGAAATGTTAGCGAACTACGGGAAAAAAACCTATGAAGCCATTACCGCAGTCCTGCCCGACGCGATCTGGACACTGCAAGGATGGATGTTTAATTATCAACGCTACATCTGGAACAAAGACACCGTTAAAGCCCTCATGGCTGCCGTGCCTGATGATCGGCTTCTGGTTCTCGATTATGCCAACGACTACAACCCGAACTGGGACGACTTCAGCGCCTTTCACGGAAAAACCTGGGTGATGGGGTATGTGCCTAACATGGGAGGAAAAACCGCGTACACCGGGAAAATGAGCTTTTACGCAAACCAAGTCGCAAAAACTCTTGCCAACCCGAAACACGGTAACCTCGTCGGATTCACCATCTCCGGCGAAGGACTCGAAAACAACGAGGCACTTTACGAACTCATGACCGATACCGCCTGGAGCAAGGAGGCAATCGACCTGAAGGCCTGGCTACCGAAATATGCCGCCAACCGCTATAACAGCACCGACCCCGCGCTCGCCGAGGCATGGCTTGACCTGCAAAAAACAGTTTACAGCACCTTCACACCCCATCCGACGTTTGGCTGGCAGAAGAAAAAATTAGGGGTTGGCTCTGCCCAGCACAACATGCATTGCGTCCGGGCGATCCAGAAGTTTTTATCCGTCGCCAAGGATCATGAATCTAATGCCAATTACCGTGACGATGCCGTGGAAATGGCATCATTCGCTCTCGGTATCCGGGCGCAACAATGGTTTTCCCTGGTTCCCAAAGCCATGAAGAACAACGACAAAGAGATCTCGGAAAATGCCGCCAATCGAGGGATCGCGCTCATGCTTGAAGCAGATCAACTTCTGCAATCACACTCGTTGAACCGGCTCGACCGCTGGCTTAACTTCGCTCGCGACCACCGTGGCAACGTAGCCGAAAAGGATTTTTACGAACACAACGCCCGTCACATCATCACCGTCTGGGGCCCACCCGTCGATGACTACGCCTGTCGGGTATGGTCTGGACTGATCCGCGATTATTACGTGCCCCGCATGAAAATGACCTTGGATCGCATCATCTCTGGAAAAAACTCCGATATCCGCGCATGGGAACTGAACTGGCTGAAATCCAAAGGAGTGAGTCAGATCAAAACGTTCACGCATCCCGCCCAATCCGCCGCCGATCTCGTTGCGGCCGCCTTCACTGAAAAACTGCCCGCCCTCAAAATCGCCAAGGTCGAAGGATTTGCAAGCTGGTCTCCCCAGCAGGTGAAATGCGATTGGACTACCGTCGAATGGGAATTTCCAGTGGAGAAACTAAAAACCTTCAAAGGTGTCCGGTTCCACTACACCCACGGCAGTCACTTGCTCGAAATCCAATCTGCCGCCATCATCGCCGACGGCCACCAAGTCACTATCGACAAGCACAACGGCACCACCGGCGATGTCCACCGCAACAACTTCTACTCGCTCAAGCTCCCCCCAAATATACAAGCCAACAACTCTTGCATCCTTCGCGCAGTGATCCGGGGTAGCGCCGGCACCCACTCCAACGGACAGGTGCTGATTGTGGAGTAAACCCCGCTTCAATGCTCGTCAGCGTTCTGGACACGAACGCCTCCCAATAAATGCTTTTCACAATGGGTGGATTCCCGAGAAGGCCTGACGCCAGTATGCAGTGCGGATGCGCTGCATAAAGAGGCGTTTAAATATGGGATACGCAACCAATTTCGCCCATGATCTAAATTAGATTAAATCTTCGGAAAGAGCAGAATGGAGCTCTGCGGAATTCTGGAAGATGATAAACATTAATTTATAGGACCGACCCCTCTTGGAGAACTGAATGATTGGAATACTATTTGCCACTGAGATGGAGGCGCAGCCATTCTTGGGTCGAGGTGAACAAGAGGGCGTGGTTACCGAGATTTGTGGGATGGGCATGGAAGCCGCGCGTGTCGCCACCGAAAAGCTGGTGGAGCAGGGGTGCACTATGATCATTAACGCGGGGGTATGTGGCGCGCTGATTGACCGTTTAGAACGCGGCGGGGTGTATCGTGTGTCGATGGTCAGCACCGAGAAGCTCAAAGCGGGTGTGAATGTGGGTATTGGCATGGGGCTGAAACGGTTGGTGACGGTGGATGAACCGGTGTTCGATTCGAAGCGGAAAAAGGAACTCTCCAAATACGGTGAGCTGGTCGATATGGAGGGCTACGCCGTCGCCCGGGTCTGCGAAGTACATGATGTTCCCTGTATCCTGATCAAGGGCGTGACCGACTTTGGCGACGGCAACGGCAAGGATGATATCCAGAAGCATATCACCCCGGTTTCCGAAACGGTGGCCGAGGCCGTCGGCGGGATCGTAGACGAGGCTTTCAGCCTCGTTGCACCTGCATCGTCCGCGAACCGCTCGTCTACGTTAATGCAAAAACTGCACTCATTCACAAAAATAGAGCACACGATTTTTAGCCTGCCCCTTTTGTTCGCAGGAGCGTGGCTTGGGGCGGGGGGGATGCCGTCGATCAGGGCCTTGCTTCTAATTGCGCTCGTCGGCCTCGGAGCCCGCACCTTCGGCATGGCGGTGAATCGTATCGTCGATAAAGACATTGATGCCAAGAACCCACGTACGAAAAACCGCGAGTTAGCCTCGGGCCAACTTTCGATGGTTCAGGGCTATGGAGTGGCGCTGGCAGGAATTGTGATCTACTTTGCCGGTTGCGCGTTACTAGGCACGACGGTCTTGAAGTTTTCTCTGGTGCCGTTAATTCCGCTGGCCTTCTACTCCTTGCTCAAACGCTTTACGCTACTTTGCCATTATGGAATCGGCGTGTGTTTGGGGCTTGCGCCACTCGGTGCTTTTATCGCTGTAACGAATGGATTCGCCTTCACACCTGAAGTGGTGCTGCTGGCGATCTTTACCTTCTGCTGGATCAGCGGGTTCGATATTATCTACGCCCTCATGGATATGGAATTTGATCGGGAAAACGGCGTACGCAGCATTCCTGCGGCGCTGGGCTCATCAAAGGCTCAATTGGTTGCGGCAGTTACTCATTTAATTGCATTCTCAATGATCGTGCTGCTTTGGATGCCGACCGATTCGTTTTTGGCCACCTTGGCTTTGCTGGTTTCGGCGGGTGCATTTGGCGCGGCCTACTTGCAACGTATTCCAGTGCGGGTTAGATTCTTCCCGATTTCCGCCATCGCCGGCATTGCCGGAGCGCTGGTGGTTATACTAGGAGCAAGTTAATGAATTTGGTTGTGGCAATGACGGGCGCTTCGGGTGCGCTGGCGACGAAGCTGCTGATTGAAAAATCGCAGTGGCCGGTGACGCTGGTGGCGAGTCAAATGGGGCGCGTGGTCTATGAACAGGAAGTGGGCCCGTTCAAGGAATTAGAGAAGCTCGCTTCCTCCGTTTGGAAGGATGGCGATCTAACGGCACCCATCGCATCGGGGTCGGTTCCGACGATTGGAATGGTGATTCTTCCGTGTTCTGCCAATACGCTGGGGAAGGTCGCTGGCGGGATCGCGGATTCACTGGTGACTCGTGCGGCACACTGCCAACTGAAGGAGGGTCGCAAGGTGGTCTTATGCGTTCGGGAAGCACCGTGGACGTTAATCAATGCGAAAAATGCGGCGACCGTGGCTGCTGCAGGCGGAACGATTATGCCGGTTTCTCCACCCTACTACATGGCCAAGGATCGCGATCCTTCCGAGGTGTCGATTGTTGAAATGCTGGGGTATTATGTGGATCACGTTCTTTCCCTGTTCGGGCAAACGGCTCCGAAAACGTGGGAGGATGTCCGATGAGTATGGAAGATCGGGACACCCTGATTTCTGCGGAGAAAAACCGTGAGATGTTCGACCGCATTGCGAAGAATTATGATGTGGCGAACCGGGCGATTTCGATGGGGATGGATCAATCGTGGCGGCGCAAAACGATCGAGCTTTTAAAGCCGTTTCGCGGGGGGCGTTATCTCGATATCGGAACGGGAACGGGGGATCTTGTTTTTGAGATCCTGCAGCAGTCGGCCAATGTCCTGGTTGATGGGATCGATCCTTCCGAACAGATGCTGGCGATTGCGCGAGCCAAGGCGGCAAAGCAGTCGGTGGGCGATGCTGTTTCCTTTTTCGCGGCCGATGCTGTGAACCTGCCGATGGAAGGCGAAACCTTCGATGGCATTGTTTCCGGTTTTTGTTTCCGGAATATTGAACAGCGTAAAAAAGCCTTGGAGGAAATGTTGCGCGTATTGAAGCCCGGCGGCCGGTTGGTTGTTCTCGAAGCAACCTATCCTGAAAATGCATTGGTTCGTCTGGGCTACAAGCTTTACGCCCCATTGGTTCCAGTTATTGGAAAAATTCTTGGCGGCGGATCGGCCTACCAATATTTGGTTGATTCCATCGAGGAGTTCCTAAAGCCGGAAGGGGTTGTGGCCCTATTTCGCGAGGTCGGATTCCATGATGTGCAGTGCAAGCCGTTGACCTTTGGCTCTGTCGCGATTTTTTCAGGAATAAAGAAGGCGGCAGAATGAGCAGAGGTCAATTTATTTTTGCGGGTGCGCCATATAGCAACTCGGCACCGCTGGTCGATAAGTTGAATGAAGTGGATTCGCGAGTGCGGGTGATCAACGACCATCCCGCAAATCTGGTGGCGGATCTGAATACCGGGCGGGCCGATGTGGCCCTGATTCCTGTGGCACATCTGTTCGGTCATCCGGAATTGACGATGCTCGAAGGGTTGGGTGTTGCCGCCGATGGTCCAGTGCGGAGTGTCTTGCTCAAGTGCAATGTGCCGATTGATGAAATCAGAACCGTTCGGCGTGATCTGGCATCGGCGACATCCAATGCGCTGGCGGAGTTGCTATTAGAAAAACAATTTGGTTGCGAAGTTGAGATGGTGACTGCCGGGGATGCGGACGCGCAGGTGGTGATTGGCGACCGCGCACTCTGCGGGGAACCTGCTTCGGCGGGTGATGTGGATTTGGCCGAGGCGTGGAAGGAAATGACCGGCTTGCCGTTTGTCTTTGCGGTTTGGGCGGTGCGTGCGGATTATTCAGATATTCAGGCTGTAACCGAAATTGCGCACAAAGCCTTCAAGGCGGGGTTTCAGTCGTTGGATAAAATTGCTGAACGGTATGCGAATGAACAGGGCGGATCCATCGCTTTTTGGGTCGACTATCTTTCTAACTCAATTCATTACAAGCTCGATGCTCGGGATCTGGAAGGTTTGGCGCGGTTTAAAACGCTTTTGGATTTCTAGGACTCTGTCTTAAAGTAGAAATAATTATGCGTGGAGAGTTTTAGGCCATATTCATCAATCTGATCCGCAGCATATTCAAGTCGGTTTGCGAGCCGTTCGAATTCATCTCGAAGAAAGTCGGTAAGCTCGCGTTGCTTTTCTGAAAGGAATCGCATGTTGCGTGCGCTGTCGCGGCATACTTTAGAAAGCGCAGTGGCGCTGTCGGACATATCTTTCCTAATCTGTTTATTGGTGTTGTCGAGCTTGTGTTGTGAGACTGCCGTCCCTGCCGTCCGATCGATCCGTTTAATCATGGAGTTGTGTGCGCCGGACCATTTCCGGAGGCCGATATCGGTATGGTTGTCTGCAGTCATGCGAGTGAAGGGATCGTCGTACCACTCGTTTGCGACTTCGAAGATCGAGTCGATGAGCACCGCTTTTTCCCGGTAGAGCTTGCCGTATTTATCATTGTAGGCTTTCCACTTGACGGATTTCCATTGGTTTCCCGTCAGGCGATAGCAAAAGCGGCGGGTTTTGCTGCCGTCTTCATCGTCCGTATTGTATTTTACATAGCTGGCTATACCGATGACTTCCTGGTTGAGGTTGAGTACGGGGCTTCCGCTGTTTCCCGAAACAAAGTCGGCACTGACCTCCACAAGATCGGCTTCGATACCGGTCACTTTTCCGTAAAGTTCCGTTGCAACTCCCCCTCCTTCGCTATTTCCGAAAACACCGATGATGGAATCCATGGTCATGTTCTTGGAAATGGTGAGTCCGTTTCCTTCGGCTAAGGGCAAGCGAGCGATATCGCGCGTGGTTGAAAGTTGAACGCCGTGTGGTTTGAGGGTGATTCCCGCCGCGGTCTTGAAGCTGATTTTTTCGGCTCCGAGAATTACGTGCTGATTGGTAAGGAGGTAGGGTTTCCCATGCATCATCGCAATGAATCCGCTTCCTGAACTCCGGCCCGCTTCTCCCGAACATGAAACAATGACGATGGAGTTCGCAATGTCGTTGAAGGAGTAGCCGAATTGCGCCTTGATTTCTTTTTCCTCAGCCAACCGTTTTTCCAGTGCCGCCTTTTTATCCTTACTTCCCTTGTTGTTTTTCTTTGCGTGAACAGGCAGGCAAGGTAGTGCAAGTGCAAGCAATAGAAGCAGGTGGCAGGTACAGGAAGGGGGGGGCATGTTTTGTATCCTTTGTTTGTGTGCTAGCGGAAAGTCGCTCCATAACGGTCGATGATCTTGGCGGCTGCCTCGAGCGTGAGGGCTTGCATTTCCAACTCCTCGATCAGGTATTCTGTGAGATCGCGCTGCTCTGTCATCATTCTTATTCTGCGAGCTTGACTGCGGCAGGAGCCGGCCATTTGTTCCGTGTTTTTGGATCGTAGTTGCCCGGCGGGGGCATCCGCCCAACGGTTCAGGGTTCTGATGATTTGGTCGGATGCGGCTTTGCCTTCAAAGTAGATGGCGCCGTATTTTTTATTGTATTGCTTCCAGTTCACGCGTTTCCATTGAATACGATCTAGTCGGTAGCAGAACCGCCTGGTTTTATTTTCAAATTGGGTGCCTTTTTTCATGGCGTGGTTGTAGGATTCAGTCACGTGGCTTGCAATACCGATGACTTCCTGATTGGCGTTCAGCACCGCAGCGCCGCCATTTCCCTCGTTAAATTCTGCGGAGATTTCGACGATGTCAGCACCCACGCCTGTGATTGTTCCATACAATGCCGTTTCCTCTTTCTGGCTTTGATTGCTTCCAAAGACGGCGATGGGGGCTCCCATTGGATGGTGGTCGGCCAAGGCTAATCCGTCTTCTTCGGCCAGTGCGAGGCGGGCGATATCGCGGGAGTTGGAGAGTTCGACGCTCCGGGGTTTAATGATTCGGCCCGTGGGTGAGGTAAAGCTGATCTTATCCGCCCCAAGGATGATGTGCTGACTAATCAGTAGATAGGGTTTTTCATTCATCATGGCCACGAAGCCGCAACCTGATTTGATCACACCGTCACTCTCGCACGTGATAACGACTAGGTGATCGGCCACATCGGCGGCTGAATAGTTGAATTGATCCTGTGCATATGCAGGGAAGAGGATATGGGTTAGGATTAGAATGGCAACAAGGGTTGTTTTCATGATGTAATCTCAATATAGATAGCAAATGTATAAATTATACAGGTAAAAGAGAAGGGGTTTCTTCACTAGAGCGACAAACAGATTTCAACCGGCTTCTTGTCCGCTTTTTCGCCCATGTATATCCATGATTAAAGACCTATCCATTTTAATGTTGAGTGCGGCTGCGATTGTTGGTGCAGTGCGGTTTTTGCTGATTCCGGGCATTGGGAAAATCGGCGTTGCGCTGAAATTTTCGGCAAAGGTGCGCGGGCAAATGATTGGCTATGCCACCAGCGTTCCTGAACTGACGGTGCTTGTGGCAGGAGCTTTGGCAGGCGTTTTCAATGCTGGACTGTGGAATATCGCCGCGTCGAACATCATCAACTGGGTGCTGTTTCTGGTCACCGTCTTTGCCTTTCGCCAGCAACTCGATTTGAAGAACAAAGGGTTCGTTGATGAGATCGTCTTTGGAATTCTTTCCGTCGTTATACCTCTACTCATGTTCGCTGCGCACATTGGCACGGGCTACGGAACCATCATCGGGCTGCTGGGCTTTTTTGTGATCTACAAGGTGTTGGACAAACGGTTCAACCCAACGGGCAGGCCTGCGCCGATTCCTCCGGGTTTGGAGGATGGAACTTTTCTTGGGGGTGCTTTTTTTCTTGTGCTTGGAATCCTGGTGATTCTGTTTTCCGGAAAATTCCTAGGGGGCAGTGCGGGGGCATTGGTGATGCAGTTGAATGTGCCGGCATGGGCGGTGGGATGGATTCTGGGTTTGGTGACATCGGTCTGCGAGTTGGCCGCGTTCATCGAGATCTACCGCATCCATAAACCGAAGGATAGCCCGACGCACATCAAGGATACGCAGGAAGCGCTCGATGCGTTGGTCGCCTCGAATATTTCCAATCTAGGTCTGATTCTTCCGATCGGGATGCTGGTGTATCTATGGGTGTCGTGAGCGGCTACTGGTTTTCCAATAGATCACTGCGGCGCCGATGATCATAAGTGCCGAATAGAGCTGCCCCTTGGTGAGCCAGCCAAGGTAGATCGTGCTGTCTGGCTCCCGGAAAAACTCCATGCCAATTCGGGCGAGGGCGTATAACACAAGAAAGCTGGCGCTCAGTACGCCCGGACGACGGCCCCACGCTGTGCGGCGCAGGAGCATCATAATTCCAAAGACCAGAAACCCTTCGGCTCCGGCTTGGTAGAGCTGGGAGGGATGGCGGGGCAGGAGTTCTCCGGCCTCGACCATTTTTTGAATCATCTGGGCATCGTATTGGCCATAGTGCAGCCCTTGTTCCTGCGGGAAAACCACGCCCCATTTGACGGAGGTGATGCGGCCCCATAGTTCACCGTTGATAAAGTTGGCCAATCGCCCGAAGGCAAATCCCAGCGAGGCGGTACAGGCCATGTGGTCGGTCAGGTTCCAGAAGGAGTGTTTGTGTTTCTTTGCGTACCAGAGGATAAAAAGAATCACGCCGACCAGCCCGCCATGGCTGGCCATGCCGCCTTCCCAGACCCGGTAGATATAGCGCGGATCATGGAGGAACGACTCGAAACCGTAGAGCAGCACATATCCAATCCGCCCGCCGAGAAAAACGCCGAAGAAGGCCAGCATCACCACAAAATTGCTCACTTCGGCCGCGGGCACTTCGAATTCGCCCTTTTTCGCCCATCTCCGCAAGAGCAGGATTGCCGCAATAAAGCCTAGCAAATACGAGATGCCGTACCAGCGTACGGCTAGCGGTCCGCCCACTTCGAAGATGATCGGGTTAATGTTGTGGATGTAGTGCGTCATGCCCAACAACTATATGGAGCCCCTATTTTAAAGCAAAACGAATCGCGCGGTTTTACACGAGGTGGAGGGTGGTGGAGGCGCTTTCCGGCGGCTGGGATGCGTGGCTCTGGCTTCTGGAGGGTGGGCGTTCGGATGCAAGGACTCTGATGCAGCTTGAAAAAAAACCTAAAAAAAGGCGGAAAATCGGTTGACGGGAGGTGGTGTGAAATGGCATAAAATCCCATGAAAGGGAGTAGTATGGAGAATAAGCAATGACTATAGAAGTGGATATGCAGGCCCTATTTGTAGGTTCATTCACGCATTCTTTGGATGCCAAGCGCCGAATTATCTTTCCGTCGACCTGGCGAAATCAAGCGGGAGGACGCAATCAGCTGTTCGCTTTCCCGCATCCGGATGATAAGTGCCTATACCTCTATACTGCGGAGGAAATGATGCGCCGCTTGAGTGAGCTACGTTCAGGTGATCCGCTCGACAAGTTGGATCAGCAGGCCCTCCGCTCCTTTACGGCGGGGGCAGATATGTTGGTGTGGGATACGCAGGGGCGTGTCCGCATTAGTGAAAACCTTCTGGCGCATGCCGAGGTGAAAGAGCAGGTGGTTTTGGTTGGAACGCTCACACGCATTGAATTGTGGAGCGCCGAGAATTTTGATTTGGCCCTGCCACAGGATTCGGTGGCGGCGGAGAACGTATTTTTTAGTGGGTATTAGGCGGAGAGCCTGACACGAAGGGGGCGGCATGAGCATGTTGGATGTGGCGAAGTATTTGAGTTATTCAAAGTCGATTGATCACTCTTCGGATCAGGACCGCTGTTTCAATCTTACCATGGTTAATTCCGGCCATTTGTTTTCATGCCTCTACGGGGATCGTACCCATTGGAGTTTTGGGCGTGAACAAGGTCAGATGGAACAGGTTTCAAGGTTTAGAAAAGGGCTTTAGGTGCATATACCGGTCATGCTCAACGAGTGCCTGGAAGGGCTGATCACGGATCCTTCGGGGATCTATGTGGACGGCACGCTCGGAAACGGCGGCCACTCGGCTGCGATTTTAGAAAGACTGGCTTCCGAAGGAAGGCTGATTGGTTTCGACCGGGATGTGGATGCCATTAAAAGAGTGAAAAACAATCTTAAAACGAAAATGGGGAAGCGGGTGGATCTGGTTCACGACAACTATGCCAACATGGCGGAACGGCTCGATCAACTGGGTGTCGGCAAGGTAACTGGAATTCTCCTCGATCTAGGGGTGAGTTCTTTTCAACTGGATCTGCCCGAGCGTGGATTTAGTTTCATGCACGATGGGCCGATCGATATGCGCATGGATCAGTCCTGTGGGCAGACGGCCGGGGAGCTGGTGAATACGGGCAGTGAGCAGGAGTTGGCCGATATTATTTTCCGCTACGGTGAGGAACGTTCCTCGCGCCGCATTGCCAAGGCGATTGTGGCGGCACGGGCGAAGGTGCGGGTTGAAACGACGGCTCAGTTGGCGGGAATTGTCGAATGCGCCAAGGGCGGACGGAGAGGAAAAAGAACCCATCCCGCCACGAAAACCTTTCAGGCGCTGCGCATGGCCGTGAACGATGAGTTGGCAAGCATTGAACACGTATTGGAAACCATGGCGGGGCGTGTGACGGAAGGGGGGCGGATGGTCGTCCTAACGTTCCACAGTCTGGAAGACCGGTTGGTAAAGCAATTTTTTAATCGCCACGTGCCCCGCGAGGAATCGCTGCAACAAGGCGGGGTGCGGCGGCACTTCGAGGAGCCGCCGGTGAAATGGATTTGGAAAAAGCCGTTAACGGCAAGTGACGAGGAGCAACGTATTAATCCGCGATCGCGCTCGGCAAAGCTGCGCGTCGTGGAGGTGGGGGCATAGATATGGCTACAAAACGAAAAAAGAAAAAGATGAAGAAAAACCAAGTACAAGTTCCCTTTCCGGTTTTACTTGCAAACGTATTGGTGGGCGTTGCCGTGCTGGGCCTAAGCTACATGTGGCTCTGCTCCCGTTGCGACGCCCTCGGCAAGGATATTAAGCGCAAGGAGGCCGAGCTGACCTTCGCGCAGAAACGACTGGTGAACGAACAGGACCGCTGGTCCTACACCACTTCACCGGCGAACCTCGAACGGGCCATCAAGAAACATCGGCTGGATATGGTCATGCCGCGCGAAAAACAAATTGTTCGTGTCCGCTATCAGCGCGATACCAGCAAGGCTTCACTCGTCTACACGAAATAGAGGGTTCCTGTATGGGGGGCTAGACTGGGCATATGGCAAAAGTACGCTATAAAGGAAGGATTGCGCTGCTTGCAGCGACAATCCTGATTGTTTTTACGGGCATTGCGGTCCGCTTGTCCTTTCTGCACCTTCGCCCGGCGGAATGGGTGCGCGAACCGATTGAGCAAGGACGTGTGCTGGAATGGAAGCCGATGGGAAACCGCGGTCGGATTGTTGACCGAAACGGCGAGATTCTGGCGATGGATCTGTCCGCCTACCATGTTTGCGTTGATCCGAAACTTATTGCGGAACATGGCGATCCAGATATGGTTTGCCGCTATCTCGCGCACGAGTTCCAGCTTTCCGAAAATAAAATCCGAGAAAAGCTCGTCGATACCACCGATCAATACGAGCGCATTAAAACCTATGTTCTCGGCCAACGGCTCAAGCGGTTTAAGCGTGCATTCAACGGAGTGATGTATGCACCAGAAGAGTTGTTTGATGGAGCCGAAACTAACGTCTATTTGTGCGGCGTGATGCTTGAAGAGGCCCCCATCCGCAACTATCCCAAAGGAGCGCTTATGGCGCACGTGGTGGGTTTTTCGAATCACGACGGCATTGGAAGTGCGGGGGTTGAGCAGCGCATGGATGATTTCCT
>JAOZKS010000203.1 GCA_029935255.1 Pontiella sp. | reverse complement strand
AGTCCAATCCGTGGAAGTCGCCGTATTCGATGCCTATGCATGGGATGTGGCAAACCTCGTGGGAACCCGCATTAAATGGGATGTGGTTGAAAACAGCGCCCTGCTTGGCTACTACCGCAACGAATCCGACACAGGCAAAAATGTGGATCAAAACTCCAATGCCTATGGTCTCTCGCTTCAGCAAAAGGTCGGAAACTTCACCCTTGAGCCCGGTTACTTCGGCGTACGGGGCGATAACCTACTCTTCCAGGAACTCACCACCGGCATCAACCATGCGCTGGGAGCTTCGATGGAGATTTGTTCTCGCCAATTTAACGGCGGTTCCGATACGGCCTACCTTAAAGCCGTCACCAAACTTGAACGCACCAAGACCGTACTCTACGGCCTTTACAACTATACGTGGCACAGCAAAGAGCCGTTCGATGGGCAAGAGTTGAATGTTGTCATCAAACAGCCCGTCACCGACAACCTGACCATTGCCTTCAAAGGCGGCATCGGGTATCGCGACCAGAAAGATGGCACGCCCAACACCACCGACACCGATGCACGGCTGTTCCTGACCTACGCATTCTAACGCGGCTCCGGAACGGTTTCTTTGGCGATGCCTCCAGATTGATGAGGAGGCTCCATTTAACCCCCGGATTGCTGGCGGTCTACACGTTGAACAGGAACTCGATCACATCGCCATCCTTAACAATGTATTCCTTGCCTTCGGTGCGCAGCAGACCCGCTTCACGACAGGCAAGCTCGCTCCCCTTTTCAACGAAGTCGGTGTAGGCGACAACCTGCGCCCGGATAAAACCGCGCTCGAAGTCGGTATGGATCACACCTGCAGCCTTCGGTGCAGTATCACCGCGATGGATGGTCCATGCGCGGGTTTCCTTCGGGCCTTGCGTTAGATAGCTGATGAGGCCAAGGATGTGGTAGCCCGTGTGGATAATCTGGTCCAAACCGCTTTCTTTCACGCCGTATTCTTTAAGAAATTCCTCACGTTCCTCATCGGACATGCCGTTGAGGTCTTCTTCCATCTTGGCACAAATCTTCACCACATCGGCATCGCGCTCGGCGGCATAGGCTTTAACCGCCGTAACGTAATCGTTGTCTTCAAGCAAGCCATCTTCATCGACGTTGCAGCAGTAGATCACTTTCTTGTCGGTGAGGAATTGCGACTCCTTGAAGATGGCCATCCCCGTTTCGGAATCGCGCTCTTCAAAATCGACGGCCATCTTCCCGGAACCGAGGTGTTCGAGCAGTTTCTCAAAGGTGGGTAGTGTGGCGGCCATGGCTTTATCGGTGCGCGCCTGCTTCTTCACGCGTGCCGCACGGTTTTCCATCATCTGAAAGTCGGCGATGATCAGTTCGGCCTCAATAATTTCAATGTCGCGAATAGGATCGATCGACCCGTCGACATGCACAACATTGCCATCATCGAAGCAACGAACCACCTGTAGGAGCGCGTCAGTCTCTCGTATGTTGGTCAGGAACTTGTTGCCGAGGCCCTCGCCTTGGCTGGCACCTTTCACGAGGCCGGCGATATCGACAAAGTCGACGGTGGCCGGAAGAATTTTCTTCGACCCGGCGATTTTAGCGAGTTGATTGAGGCGCGGGTCAGGAACCGGCACCACGGCCTTGTTGGGCTCGATGGTGCAGAACGGATAGTTTGCCGCCTCCGCATTCTGTTCGCGCGTCAGCGCATTGAAGATGGTTGATTTCCCAATGTTTGGAAGTCCTACAATACCTACACTTAGTCCCATTTCAGTTCCTCTGGTACATGAAAAGTGAGGCGCGAAAAATCACGCCCCACCTCTCATTCGTCATTCCCTACTTCTTGATTCCCGCCTTCTTCTTCGCGGCCGTCTTGGCCGGAGTGCGCATCAGCGGCTTTTCGTACGGCAACAGGGCGCCGCCCACATTGTTGGCACCGCCATCCACATAGATGGTCTGACCCGTGATTTTCTTGGAATACTTGCCTAGCATGAAGAGCACGGCATTGGCCACTTCCTTCTTATCGTTGACGACATCCCACGGCAACGGGCTCATCTGCCGCCAGATTTTAGCCAAATGTGCAAAGTGCGGAATCGACTTGGCGGCCTTGGTGGCCAGTGGCCCGGCAGAGATGGCGTTCACGCGGACATGCTCGCGTCCATATTCGCGGGCCAGAGCACGCACGAGAGCTTCGAGGGCCGCCTTGTTGACCCCCATCCAGTTGTAGTACGGGAAGGCGACTTGCGATTCAAATGAAAGCGTCACGATCGATCCGCCTTTTTCCATTCGTTCCAGCGCAAAGTGGGATACCGTCGCCAGCGAGGCGCAACTGATGTGAAAACCTTGCTTAATATCTTCGTAGGCGGGCGTATACATGGTTTCGCCGAGGCAGGTCTTCGGATTGGCAAAACCGATGGAGTGCAGTACGCCGTCAATCGCTCCTGTCTTGGAAAACAGGTTGCGCACCTCATTCTCAACGGTGACATCGCAATATTCAAAACGCATGGCCGCTTTTTGTTCATCCGTCAGATCCGGACTCCGGTCAAAAAAGATGCGTTTCATACGCTCGCTCTGCACGGAATAGATCACATTGCCGCCCTGTTCTTCGATCATCTTGCCTGCGGCATAGGCGATGGAATCCGTATTGAGCAACCCCATAACGACATAGGTACTTCCTTTTTCAATCATTTCCCGTGCGCCTTTTCTTTTAAAACAGGCGCAAACTTATCAGGTTGCCCGTATATTGCAATGGGCTAATCCAACGATATTCAGGCCTAAAAAGAAACAACGAACCCTCACGAATTTTTCGCGACCAAAACCATCCAATTAGGGCCAAAATGCGCGGATATACCCCGCCAAACCAGCCGCTATGAATACGGAGTCTAAATATACTTATCACCAAGATGTGTTTTGTCTTTGAGCGTCCGAAGCTCTTGGCATAAGCTCCCTTCTTTATTTGTATTAATCTGGAGAAAGGGGTGTAGATGAACATCGTTGTATGCATCAAACAGGTGCCCGACTCAGACAAGGTTACCATCGACCGGGAAACCAACCGTCTGAATCGCGCAGGAGTTCCAAGTATCATTAACCCGTTCGATGAGAACGCACTGGAAATGGCCCTTCAGCTCAAGGACGAGCACGGCGGAAAGGTCACCGTCATCTCCATGGGACCGCCGCAGGCCGAGCAGGCCCTCCGTACGGCACTTTCGCACGGCGCAGACGAAGCCATTTTGATTTCCGACCGAAAGTTTGGCGGAGCCGACACGTGGGCCACATCCTACACCATCAGCCTCGCCATCAAGAAACTCGAAGACGTCGACCTGATTCTTTTTGGCAAGCAAGCCATCGACGGCGACACCGCGCAGGTCGGCCCCGGCGTAGCGCACTTCCTCGACATTCCCATGCTCACCTATGCCAAATCCGTCGAAGTGACCAGCAACACCTTCAAGGTCAATAAAGTGACTGAAGACGGCTATGAAATATGGGACATCGACAAGCCCGCCGCCCTCACGGTGGTGAAAGAAGCCAACCAACTCCGCATGCCATCGCTCAAAAAGAAGATGGCCGCCAAGAAGGCCGAAATCCCCTGCTGGGGCTTCGACGAGCTTCAGCCCGATGAAGAGAAGATCGGTCTGGCTGGATCCCCCACCAAAGTGAGCAAGATCTTCGCGCCGCCGGTCAAACTGAACAAGGAAATCCTCTCCGGCGAACCATCCGACATGATTACGGAACTGATCCAGAAGCTGAAGGAGCAACACGTACTATGAGCACGACAAAGGAACTTTGGGTATATGCGGAGCAGCGCGACGGCAAGTTGGCCGGGGTGGTGCGGGAACTCCTCAGCCAAGGCCAGATTCTGGCCGAAAAGGCGGGCTTCACCCTGGCGGCGGTTCTCCCGTCGGCCAATGGCGCGGAGCTCTGCCAAGAACTCTACAACTTCGGCGCAAAGAAGGTCTACACCATCGACGACCCGAAACTGGCCGACTACCAGAACGACTACTATTCCCGTGCGATTGCTCAGCTGATCAACGAGAAGAAACCGGAAATCGTGCTTTACGGCGCAACCACCATCGGCCGCAGCCTCGCCCCGACCGTCGCCGTGATGGTCGATGCCGGCCTCACCGCCGACTGCACCGAGCTCGACTTCGATGCAGAGACCGGGAACCTGTTGCAAACGCGTCCGGCGTTCGGCGGAAACATCATGGCAACGATCATCTGCCCCGACCACCGTCCGCAGATGTCCACCGTCCGCTCCAACGTCTTCAAGAAAACCAAGATTTCCGACAACGAAGCGGGCGAACAGATCGACTATTCCGTCGACCTCTCCGGCGTGCCGGAGCGCATGCGCCGTCTCGAATCGGTTCACGAATCCGACACCAACAGCATCGACCTCAACGCCGCCCAGTTCATTGTTTCCGGTGGACGAGGGGTCGGGAAACCCGAAAACTTCAAGATCATCTACGACTTTGCCGCCGAACTCGGTGCCGCCGTCGGAGCCTCGCGCGCCACGGTTGACGCCGGCTGGATCTCGCACCACCATCAGGTCGGGCAGACCGGTAAGACCGTTTGTCCGGTCGTCTACATCGCCTGTGGAATTTCGGGAGCCATCCAGCACCTCGCCGGCATGCAGAGTTCCGACATGATTATTGCCATCAACAAAGATCCCGACGCGCCGATCTTCGATGTCGCCGACTTTGGCCTGATCGGCGACCTGCACGAAATCGTGCCGGAATTCCGAAAACAAATCGCGGCCTTCAAAGCATAATTCAAGCATTCAAGCATTAAAAATCAAGGAGAAGGACATGGGAAATATTGACTGGGGAATCACCGAAGAGCAGCAGGAAATCGTCGACCTGATTGACGACTTCGGCAAGGAGCGCATTGTTCCGGTACGTGCGGAACTCGACGAAAAGGGAATCTTCCCGGCAGATATTCTCAAGGAACTCGCGCAGATGGATCTGATGGGCCTCTACATCCCCGAGGAATACGGCGGATTCGGCACCGACCACATGGGCTTCACCCTGGCGATTGAAACGATGTCCAAATACTGCATCGGCGTATCCGTCTCCTTTGCGGCCAACGCCCTCGGTGCCGACCCGATCCTTATCGGCGGCTCCGACGAGCAGAAAAAGAAATTTCTCTCCCCGCTGGCCACCGGCGA
>JAOZKS010000584.1 GCA_029935255.1 Pontiella sp. | reverse complement strand
ACAGACCCATGAGCACACCACTAAAGATGGCTCCTTTAATTGCGCCGCCTTTGGCCGTGGGTAGCGCCGAAGCAAAGGCCGGTGCGCCACCGCGCATGGCATCGAGCGTCAGGCCGGTGAGCAGAAAGACCAGTCCCCACAGCGGAGCTTGCGAAAGCATGGTGGCCGCAACGGCGACGAACGGAGCAATCATGCCCGGCATGGCCATGGAGCCGAGGTCGGCAATCAGCGGAGCCACAACCACGGCGATGGAGAAGACGGCCAACAGTCCATGAACCTTTACATCATGGAGGGCTTTCTGACAGGTAATCAAAGAAGCGGCATTGGCCACAAACTGGGCAAAGGCAAAGACAAGAACAGCCTGCGCCCAAATTGCGCCAGCATTCTGAACCGCAAGCAGGAGACCGAAGGCGAACGGCGTGGCGGTGATGACCCCTGCTCCGATACTCCCGAGATGCTTTTTGAAGGCCGTGAGGCGGTAGGCGTTGGCCACGTGATAGACCAGCGCGAAAAGTGCCGCACCGAATGCACTGAGTTGAACAAACGACAGGGCGGAGGAAGGGGCCTGCCAGAGGTTGGCGGTACTCGCGGTGACGGAAAAAAGCCCCGTAAACAGAGCATTCCTGAAAGCTTCTCCCTGGGTAAGGGATTTCCCAACGAGTGCAAGTTTAAGCAGTACGCCAATGGCAACCCCGGTCATCGCAAAGTAGAGGGGAATGCAAGTTAATCGGTAGATGCCAAAGGCGGCTGCAAGAATGAGGGCCGTGGCCAAACCGAGGACCATATCGCGAACGATACCGCCAACGGGCCTGACCGGAACAAATGCAATGAACATGCAAAGCAATGCAACGGCAAGTACGCTGGCGAGCTGACCCAACAACGTGGAGTTGAATTTTTCAACCGCCCCCATGGAACCGAAGGCAATGTCGAACTGAAGACTTCCAACGGCAGGATCTTCGCCACCGATGCGCTGAATGAGTAGCACGACTTCGTCCAGTTCGCCTATGGTGCTCCAGTCGATGTTTGCCTTAATCCTTTTGTTGAGCGGAAGATCCACCGTTTGAATTCCGGTGGTTCCCTTGATTTCAATTCGGGTTTCGATTCCTTCAGCATCGGACGCTTCGATCCATACCTCGATCCGGTCGGCTCCGGCATTGAGCAATCCATCTGGATAATCTTTTGTCCAGATGCCTGTCGTCGCATTACCCGCAATTTTGTAGCGGATGCCGTCGGCAACAAGGGAGGCCTGGGCATCGCCCATATTGAATACACCCTGTTGTTGTGCATCCGTAAAGTTAAAGGCCGCATGCGCCGTGCCGGACAGCAACAACCCCAGCATCATTAGTCTTTTCATATTCCCGTCCTAAGTTAAACGCTCCCATTCGTATGCAACGAAGCTGGCGCGAAGCCATTCTGGAGGAACGACAGATCACCATCGTCTACGC
>JAOZKS010000202.1 GCA_029935255.1 Pontiella sp. | reverse complement strand
AGCGCGGCGAGCAGGAAGCCATCCTCGTCTTCTGCCCCCATATCTTCAATTTCAAGTTGATTGGCCTTGGCGCGCTGGTCGAGGATGGCGCGGGCATATTCGATGCCGGAATAGGCCATCATTTCCGCACGGAATTTTTTGCGCTTGTGCGAGACCAACCGGGCTTCGAGTTGGATCTCGAAGGCAAAGGAGCCAACAATCAGTGAAAGGATAATCAGCACCCAAAGCGCGACCAAGAGGGCGGCCCCTTCTTTTCGATTCCGTTTAATATTTGGGTGCGGTTTCATGGGTGTCATCGTTTTGGAGGAGTCACGCCCCCGGAGTTGCTGGATTACTCAGTATTCGTCGGCCCTGATAATTTGGCCTTCACGGATTGCGATACGGGGATATCGATGATGCGTACAAATTCGATGGGTTCTTCGTCTTCATCATCCGAGGCCACAAAAAGGGTTAGCTTGACTCGTTCCGGGATGGAGTTTTCTTTTTCCCACTCGTCGGTCCAGTCTTCAAGCTCTTCGTCGTAGAGCATGATTTCCAGTCCCTGGATCGCGCGGGAAACAAGCATGGGCTCGGAATCGTATTCATCTTCATATTCTTCGTCATTTGCAATGGCTGGCATGGCAAAGGCAAAGAGGGCGGGGTTGCCGCGGTCATCGTCGTCGATATAGAGCTTGATGCGGTGCGGGCCATATTTGAGCGGCGAGCTTTCGGGCATGAAGGCACTGCTGGCGGTCACAAAGCTGATTGTGTCGGCGGGCAGGCCGGAGGACGTTCCTTTTTCGATTTTGAATGCGTAGCTTTTGCGTTGGTTGAGGAAGTAGATGCTGGAATTGACGGCGGAGGCCAGATGGGTCATGGCAAAGTCGCCATGCTTGATGCCGTCGATGACCTCCGTCCCTCGTTTCCATCCCCGTATGGTGCCGCTGAAGGCCTGAAACGCAATGGACATGGCGATGGTCAGAATGACCATCGCCACCATCAGCTCCAACAGCGTAAACCCCGGTGTGGTTTTAGATTTTAGGATTTGAGTTCTCGGTTTCAAAATTCTTTTGTAACGCTTTCTGCGTCCGGGGCATATTTGTAGGTCGTGATTTCCTCAAAGGTATCGCGGCCGCGTTCCGACCATACGATGCGCGTGGTTACGAGAAACAGTCCTGGGCGCTCCTCTTCGTCGACCATCAGGATCTCGCGTTCCCATGTGTAGCCCTCCACATCTTCAAAATCACCGGAATCGGTGGTTTCCTCAATGGTCTTTCGATCGATGGGGTTTTCGATATCCACCCGCCGGAGCAGATTGCGGGAAACATTCAGATTGCGGGCAGTACGCACCACCGAAAGACAACGCGACATGGCCACCATCATCGACGAAACACCGACGCTTAGGATGATTAGGGCAATCAGCACTTCGATGAGTGTCATGCCTGTTTTGGATGCGGTTATCTTTTTCATACGTTGGCCGGCAATAATCCCAATATGCGCAGGTTTAATAAAGACAAACATGCCCCCCTTTTTATTGCGGGCCAATCACTACTTCCTCTCCTATTGGAGGGCTACTTTTCGGTGCGGTTGAGTTCTTCGCTGATCTCCATGAATTCCATCAGCTGGGGTACGGAAAACCTACGGACGGTGGAGATGAGCTTTTGCAACTGCTCCAAGAACACGGGTTGTGTGGCATCCACGGGTTGTGCAGGGTCCATATCCATGCTTTTGGATGGGGAGAGTACAGCAATCATGATTTCATGTTCCGGTTATGATCAATGCCCAACGCCTATTTCTCCAACATCCGGTTGATGGCTTCGGAATAGAGTTCGGGTTCGAGCAGGAACGAGTCATGCCCTTTGTCGGAGCTGACGCTGATGTATTCCACGTTGATCCCGGCTTTAACGAGCTTTTGATGGAGGTGCTCCTGTTCGTCCGGATAGAAGCAGCAGTCGGAGTCGATGCTGAACACGAGGTAATCCTGATGCACGCACCTTTTGAACACTTCGTTGTAGTCGGTGGTTCCGAGATCGCGCGCCAGGTTGAAGTGGGTCCATCCGGCGATGAGATACAGATAGGTGTTCGCATCGAACCGCCGCAGGAATTTACGCCCTTGGTGAAGGATGTAGGATTCAAGCGGGGTTTTGATTTTGTACCACGAAAACTCGTCGTGTTCCTGCTCGCACTTGTTGGTCATGCGCGCCTCCATGGCATGGAGCGAAACAAAGGTTTTATGCGAGATCATGCGGGCAAGGGCCAGTCCGCGCAGCGGGGCGGGGCCGTCGTAATAATGTCCGTTGCAATAGTTCGGATCGTTTTCGATGGCCAGAATTTGTTCAAGGTTATGCACGCGCGTCAGAGTGGTGGACTCCAGGCCGCAGGCCATGGGGATCACGCGTTTGACGCGTTCGGGATACCGGGCGGAAAAGTTGAGCACCAGCATTCCGCCGAGGGATGAACCGATCGCGGCGTGGAACAGATTAATGCCCAGTTCGTCGAACAGGGGAAGCTGGGAGTCGACAATGTCTCCGAATGAAATCTGCGGGAAGTCGCCTCCGTATTCTTTCCCTGTTTCCGGATTAATGGAGGAGGGGCCCGTGCTGCCGTAGCAGCCCCCTAGATAGTTTGCGCACACGATGAAAAACCGGTCGGTGTCGATGGTTTTTCCGGGGCCGACAAAGTTGTCCCACCAGCCGGTTTGGCACTCGCTGTTCCAGCGTTCTCCTGTGTCTGGAACTTCTGGGTTGAAGCCCATGATGTGCTGGGAACCCGACAAAGCGTGAAAAATCAGTATGGCATTGTCCTTGGCTTCGTTCAGTGTGCCATAGGTTTCGTAGGCGAGGGTGACGGGACCAAAATCCCGCCCATCGTGTAGTACGAGGCGGGATTCGGAACCTTCACCATAGGTGAAAAATTGACTTCTTACTTCCATTGTATCCTTAAAGGCCATCCCCGAAAGGATGGCCTGTGTTTTCTAGAGATTGGCCAGTGCTTGGTCAATATCAGACAGGATATCATCGATATGTTCAAGTCCAACCGAGAGGCGAACCAGATCCGGGGTGATGCGTCCGGCGGCCTGCTGCTCTTCACTGAGTTGCGAGTGGGTGGTGGAAGAGGGGTGAATCGCCAGACTGCGGGCATCGCCTACGTTGGCGAGGTGCGAGAAGAGTTCGAGGTTTTCAATAAACTTCCGGCCGGACTCCGCTCCGCCTTTGATGCCGAAGATGACCATGCCGCCCGCGCCGTTGGGCAGGTATTTCTGCGCCAGCTCGTAGGAAGGATCGCCTTCGAGTGCGGGATGGCGCACCCATTCGACTTTATCGTGATTCTGCAGGTGCTTGGCCACGGCCAGACCGTTTCCAGAATGGCGCTCCATGCGCAGCGACAGGGTTTCAATGCCTTGTAGCGCCATCCATGAATTGTCGGGCGAGATGCAGGCACCGAGATTGCGGAGCGGAATCAGGCGCATGCGCAGGATGTAGGCGAGGGGAGCCAGGTCGCCAAGGTCGTTGGCGAAGCTGACGTTCCAGTAGCTCGGTTCCGGATCGGAAAGCAGCGGATGTTTGCCCGTGGTCCAGTCAAACTTTCCGGAGTCGACCACGATGCCGCCGATGCCTGTTCCATGCCCGCCGAGCCACTTGGTCAGCGAATGGACGACAATGTCTGCGCCGTGTTCGAGCGGGCGGCAGAGTGCCGGTGTGGAGAAGGTGCTATCGACGATCAGCGGCAGGCCATGAGCATGCGCAATGTCGGCAAGGGCCTGAATGTCGGCGACATCCAGCAGGGGGTTGCCAACGCTTTCGCAATAGAGAGCTTTGGTTCTGTCGGTGATCGCGGCTTCAAAATTGTTCGGGTCGGTTGGATCGACAAAGTTAACCTTGATGCCCATGGAGGGAAGAATGTCGTTAAATTGGGTATAGGTTCCTCCGTAGAGGTTGTTGGCCGAAACAATTTCATCACCGGATTTTGCCAGATTGACAATGCTGTAGAAGATGGCACTGGTTCCCGAAGCAACGGCAAGGCCAGCCGCGCCCCCTTCCATGGCGGCCACGCGCTGTTCGAGCACATCGGTGGTTGGATTCATCAGGCGGGTGTAGATGTTTCCAAGCTCCTTCAGGGTGAAGAGATTGGCAGCGTGCTCGGTGCTGTTGAAGCGATAGGAGGCCGTGCGGTACAGCGGAACTGCATGTGCGTTGGTTGTGGGTTCTGCGGATTCATATCCGGCGTGCAGGCATTTGGTTTCCAGTTTGCTCATGGTCTTTTCCTCTCGATTTTATAGGTTATAAGCCAAGTAAAGGGTGTTTTGAGGAAAGACATCGAACATTTTCCCCATATGGGGAACACATCGTTGCTTTGCGCTGCAAAACCTGACCTTGGCACCCTGATTCCTGCAGGTTGCCGGGCGATCACCGGGCCAGTTCCCTCTCGCCGCTCTCAATGCTAAAGATGAGGAATAAGGTAGTGTATCGCGCGGATTAGTCAAGCGAGGTTCGACTGTTTTTTAATCGACTTTTCTAGGTTTTTTTCGATTGGAAATCGCCGCGCGCAGCAACTTTAATTCGGACGGCTTAGCCGGCCGCCACTCGCCCGTTTTTAAGTCGTCGAGACGGATTGGGCCGATCGAGATGCGCTTGAGGCGGAACACCTTTTTTTCGAAATGTTCCATCAATCGGCGGATGTGCCGGTTCTTGCCTTCACCAAGGGTGATCGTGTATTCAACGCCGTGTCGAGTGTGCTGGCCTTCATCGATATCCAGCACGCGCAGGGTTTCGCCCTGATTCGGGATGCCGCGCTTCATTTTTTGAAGCTGGTGATAGCCGATCGGCTTATCAATCCAGACTTTGTAGACCTTCTCGATATGGTAGCGCGGGTGCATGAGGGAGTGGGCCAGATCGCCGTCGTTGGTGACCATGATCAGTCCTTCGCTCATGAAATCGAGACGCCCAACGGTATAGACCCGCTCGGGCAGATCCTCCAGCAGATCCAGCACGGTGGTGCGCCCCTGCGGATCGTCCGACGTGCAGATCACTTTCGGCGGTTTGTTGAGGAGAAAGGTAACCGTGGCCTCCTTCGCCACCACCTTGCCGTTGAAGATCACTTTTTGAGTCGAAGGGGAGACTTTGCTTCCAAGCTCGGTAACGGTTTCTCCATCGATGGAGATACGGCCGGCCGTAA
>JAOZKS010000583.1 GCA_029935255.1 Pontiella sp. | reverse complement strand
AGTTGATGATATGGTTCGCCGAGACGGAGGCATTCGGAATGGAAATAATCTCGTTCGTCGGGGTTCTCAGGCGGGTGGAAAACGTGCCGCGCGATACCACCGTTCCTCTCAACCCACTGATCTCGACAAAGTCCTTGGAAATAAACGGACGCATGTAGGTAAGCACGAGCCCCGCCACAATATTTCCCACCGCCGAGGTGGAACCGAGCGACAATAACACACCCATGAAAATCGAGATTCCCTTGAAGGCGGGAGAGCTGGAACCCGGGATGAAGGGAAAGGCCACGACCGCCGCAAAAACAATAATCACAATGCGGATCAACCGATAGGTCGGGTCCGCCCAATCGCGGTAGAATCCATTGATCCGAACCTTGCCCTCCCCCACCTGCGCAAAAATGCTTTTCAGCCCGCGCAGGACAAACCAGACGATTCCTCCAATTACACACAAGGCAAACAGGTTCGGCAGGTTTTTAACAAAATCGTGGCCAAAGTTAATAAGGGGAGTACTGACCATCTCGAAGAGTTTGGCTGAAAGGTTGAACGTCCATGGGAAAAAACTGAGGACGAGGTTGAGGTAGATCACGAAGACCCAGATCATCACCACCACGCGAATGAATTTGACCAGATTCCCGTTAATCGTGACCAAGCTGTCGCCATCCAGAAATTTAAACATTTTCTGTCCGGCAAATTTTTTCTTAATCGCCTTCACCTCCCTGCGGCACAGCAGACGAAGCACGAACCAGATCATCAGAAAGACCAGGGTGGCAATGCCCGCAAAAGCAGAATCCTTCACCAGGGCATCCGAGGTATAATCCCTGCGATGCTGTTCAATACCTGCTTTGATTTCATCGCACCAATGCTCAGCGAGTGTCTCACGGGGAACATCATAGTGTTGTGCATCCACTTCCCATACGGCGCAGAGGATTTCCGTGCCCGACATAATCACACTCACCTCCAATTCATCGTCATGATGCACGGAAAAGTTTTCGGTGCTGACCAAGGGCGATTTGGCCTGCCGTTTAAAACGCTGCTGTAAGGTTTCCGCCCGGGCCTCCGCCGAAACAGATGAGATTCTCGAAACCGTAAGCAATTCCTTCCCGTGGAATAAAACCACGGCGGTTTCGTTGGTGACGGCCTGTTCCTGCGCCTGAATTCCAGCAAAAGGAACGCTCAATAGAATGGCGACAAAACCCCATCGTTTCATAATTATCTCTCCAAATGCACCGCGTTAGGAACGAAGGAATAGTAGCTGTTGCCCATCAAGCCCCGCAAGCCTTTTTCAAAAAGGGAGGGGGTAGGAACGCAGGAACTAAAACGTCTGCCCGAGCATGGCGGATACAGCAAACCCCTCTTCCGATACCACAAAGTCAAGCCGAAAAAAAAGGGGTCGGAAAAGGGGTCGGTCCTCGGATTTAAGTATTGTCTTGTATTCCCCCAGCGTCCCTTCATTT
>JAOZKS010000582.1 GCA_029935255.1 Pontiella sp. | reverse complement strand
GCGTCTTGTCCGGAGCAAGCTCCAGTGATAAGCGGGTCATCCGTTGCGGTAGCTGTGCGCGATAGAACTGATCGGCATCCTTTTCAAATTGAAAGGCGCAGACAAAATCATCTGCATACCGGATTATATGCGCTTCGCCTTCGCACTGCGGTTTCACCCGCTCCTCGAACCACTTATCCAATGTATAATGCAGATAAATATTTGCGAGAATGGGCGAAATCACTCCGCCCTGCGGGGTGCCCGTTGCCGGATGGATCACGGTATTGAGGTCTTCGAGCACACCGGCCTTCAACCACTTCCGTATGAGACCCACGAACGCACGGTCGTGCACTCGCTTTTCCAGCATTTTAAGCATCCACTCATGGTTTATATTATCAAAGAATCCTTTAATATCCGCCTCTACCACATACCCGACCGGACGAAACTGCAACAGGAAGGCAAGCTCCCCAGACGCTTCTTTCGCACTCCGCTCGGGACGATACCCAAAACTGAACCACATGAAATCTTCCTCATAAATGGTTCCGAGAATCGTTTTCGCCGCATATTGCACCAGCTTGTCTTCGAGCACCGGCAAACCGAGCGGTCGGAACTTGTCCTCCCCCTTTGGAATGTAGAGCCGTTTGACCAGCCGCGCTTTATAGGCCTTACGCTTTAGACGATCAACGAGATCCTCCAAGTTCGCTTCAAGCTCTCGCTCGTAGTCCACCCAGAATGTTCCATCGACGCCCGGCGAAGCCTTGCGGTTGAGTTGGTAGAAACACCATCGCAGGAAATCCTTGTTGAGGAGCGTGTAAAGCCCCCCGAAACGGTGATCTTTATTGATCCGCGCTCTATTCGCTATGCCGGTAAGTACAGCATGTATATGTTGTTCGGGCTCTCTTTCCCGCATATATCTATTCCTCCGGCGCGTTTATCACGCCTATCCCTTTGCCGCCATGATTGGCAATCATGACCTGCGTGCGCGGCTCTCCCACGCTCAGACTACTATGAATAGGTCTGACTCCCACACCCTCATTTGCGCCTCTTCGCGTACGTCGATTTGCATACCCCGAAGGGAAAGATGTGGGCCTCCCACGTTTCGCATTTATCTCTATCCACATGCCACGCGCTTGGACTCCGGCAGTTGCTTTCACCTATTGCTCCGGCTTCATTTTAGCTCCCGATTTAATCACCGGAAACAGCCGCACTATTCGGATCGGCCTTAAGATCTTCGGGAACGTTCACGCCCTCGATCACTACATACCATACCTTATCTCGAAGCTGAATTGCTTTAGGGGAATGCGGTTCCCCTTGCGGCCTGCAGATTACCCTGTGTACGCTTAACCTTCTTTGTTCACTTGCTTTCGTAAGCTCCGCCGAAAGCTCAACACTCGGTACGCCATGAGGAGCTTAACTCATGACGACGGGGACTTTCACCCCGCCAGATAAATGCGCCAGCGTGGCGCACGAACGTT
>JAOZKS010000201.1 GCA_029935255.1 Pontiella sp. | reverse complement strand
GATTATGGAATTCCACGAAAAATGCTCAATCGAACGTGAGGATTATTGGAAACCTTCCGCTCCCAGATCCCTGATTTAGACAAATACCCAATAAACGAAATCAGCCGAGTGGCTGATTTTGTATTAACACGCTACTTTGTCGGTAGGCGCACTTTCAGGAAGAGTTAAATTAATGCCCTAGAAAGGAAAAATTATGAAGAGAATAATCATAGCCGCAATCGTTACCAGCACCTTTATTGCCCATGCTGATCCAAAGCTGGAAAAACGAGTTGCAGAATTGGAAAAGGAAGTCGCAGCACTCAAAGTAGCTCTTGCTCCTGTTATGGAAAAAGAAAAAGCAGAACAAATTATCACCCAGCAACGTAACGAAGCGAAGAAACGGATGCGCAAAGATTCCGAAGTCTATTCCCGTGATGAACTGAAGGAAATTGAAAGCCTCTACCAAGTCGCCAATAAACAGTGGAAATCCCAAGAAGGAAAAGACAGTTTGAAGGAGTTGATAAAGAAGTATGACAAAGCCAACCGAACAGGATGTGCATTGCTCTATCTCGGCCAAATGAGCAAGGGAGAAGACCGCGAAGGATATCTAAAACAAGCCATCGAAGATTTCAGTGATTGTTTTTATGGGAATGGAGTTCAGGTTGGAGCCTATGCCCGCTACTACCTTGCCTATTACTACAAGGAGTTAGGGGACGAGAAAAAATCCGAAGAACTTTTTTCGGAAATCGGCGAGAAATATCCCAATGCCATCAACCATAAAGGCAAGCTGCTCTCAACGCTGATTGAAAACTAAAATTTACAAACCAGACGTTGGGGTTTAATAAAAGTCAATAAAATAAAGGCAAAGATCGCAACCCCGCCTTCATAAATCCATGACAGTTTTTACGGCCTATCGCTTGCGTGAATTTCGGAAAGTCTATAGTCTTCTGAATCTAAAGTAGGTAAGCATCGTCCGACAATACTGATATGGGGACGTTTAGTGAATAAAGGGGACCCTGATTATGAGACACAAAAAACACGTATTCCTTACGGCCATCTCCGCAATCCTGCTCCTCAGTCTTGTGGGCTGTAGTCGCACCCTCACAGATATCGAAAAATGGAAAGCCCGAGGAAATATTGAAAAACTGGTTAAAGCATTGGAAGATCCCAAGTCGGAAATCCGCAAGGGCGCAGCCGAAGCACTGGGAGAATTGAAGGCCGGAGTCGCCGCCGACCCCCTCGCAGCTATTTTTAATGATTCTGATAATGAGGTCGGACTTGCGGCAGTTACGGCTCTTGTGGCCATTGGTTCCGACCCCGCCATCGGACATTTGATTTCGGCCCTGAAGCTTGAAAACAGCGATGCACGGATCATAGCTGCCGCCGGCCTCGGGACTCTCAACGCCACCAAAGCTAACGAAGCGTTAATCGCCGCGCTTGATGATGATGACGAAAATGTCACCTGTGTCGCTGCAACCTCTCTCGGTCAAATTGGCGATGAAAAAGCAAGTGCCCCGCTGGCCGCCAAACTAAAATCCCCTTCCGCCACATTGCGACTCGCCTGCGCCGCAGCACTTGCCCATACGGGAGGAACGGCCGCTGTGAAAGGCCTTGTTCGTGCATTGGCCGACGAAAATGCCGATGTTCGCTCTGCGGTGATCGGCTCGCTCGTGGCGATCGGGAAACCCGGCACTCCCTCCGTACTCGAAGCGTTAAAAGACACCCACGCAGCCGTTCGTAGCGGAGCAATATCCGTTCTCAAAAAAACCGACTCCGTTCCGACCTCTGGAAGCGATATTATTTGGTACAAGCTTGCCGTGGTATCGGTTGACGGAAAGGACGATCTCAACATGGAGGTGGTCAATGCTCTCGCCCGCATGGGGGACGACACCGTCGAAATCCTGCTGGAAGCCGCCGCCCATAATGTGGCCGACTTCCGCGAGCACGCCTTCCATGCCTTGGAAAGCATTGGAAAAAGCTGCACGGAGACCGCAACAAAAACCGCAGCTGACTTTGCAGGCGACGACGGACTCACTTGGTTTAACGGACGCACGGCATGGAGCGGTTCCCCATCCTGGCGCATCGATCTGTGGGCAGCAATTGCCTCTCTGAATCCCAACTTTGATTTAAACAATGCCGCAGCAGCCAACATGCAATCGCAAGGCCGCAACGCCTTCCGTGTGATCACCTCGCCGGACTTTGCGCCAACACGGGAATACATCCCTTTGCTCATCCGTCTGCTGGGCGACACCACAATTCCACCCCCTACGCAGCCCGATGTTGACGAATTCGGCATGCCTGTCGTCAAGAAAGCCGTTGATCGCTTCCGCGGCGAAGCCAACCAACAGATGGCCAAGGAGAAACTAATGGCCGCAGGCAACCTCGGTGTATATCCGCTCATCGCGGCCATTACCGACCAGGATGACAGAGTGGCTGGACATGCCGCCGAAATTCTCGGCGAGCTAGGCGAGTCCTGCGCGCTGGAACCCCTCATGAGTGTGGTGGAACAAAAAATCGCCGCTGGCGAACTGCTCACCACCTCCCCATTCTACAACGCGCTCCAAAAAATGGATGATCCCTCTGCGGAGCCAGTATTGCTTAAGATTCGCCCGAATACTGATCGAGCCATCCGTATCTTCGAACGCCAATACACCGGCGTACGCGCCATGAGCGCGGAAAGCAACGATGCCACCAGTCACCCCAGCCAACCGATCGCCTTTCGCATCGGATTTATCGAAGCGGAAAAAATGGGCGAGTTGCATGTGACCTTCTCGAAAGGGAGTAACGGGGACTGGGTTCCCTATCCTGCTCTTCCTTCCGATCTTCCACAGTAGCCATCCCGCAAAATTTGCGCAGGGCAGGCCTAACCGCCTGCCCTTTTTTTTGGTCAAGGCAAAAAATTTCCTTATATAATGATCAGCACTGTGGTTTAAATGGTTGTTTGTTCCGTCAAAAATATAAGGAAGGCGTATGAATGCTGTAATCAAATGTATACTTCCGTTGCTCTTGCTGACACTGGCAGGATGTGAAAAAACGGTCGAAGATGTTTCCAACTGGGAAGCTCGGGGAAAAACCAAGAATCTCATCAAGGCACTCGATGATTCCGACATGGATGTGCGACGTGCGGCGGCCGCGGCTTTGAAAAACCTGAAACCGGAATCGGCGGTCGAACCGTTGGCTACAACGTTTTCCAGTTCAGATGCTATGCTGGTACTCACCGCTGTCGAAGCCCTCGCCGCGATTGGAAATGACCCGGCTGTTACCCACTTAATTACCGCAATGAACCATGAGGGGCGCAAGGCCAGCATCGCCGCCATCAATGGGCTTGGGCAACTCAAGGCAAGCCAGGCCATCGAACCGCTATGCGAGGCCCTAAACGATATCGACGATCCGATTTCCAGCGCTGCCGCAATTGCACTGGGTCGAATTGGCGACCCCAAAGCCATCCAACCGCTACTCACCAAGATGAAGGATCGATCTCAGATTCTTCGTCTTGCCAGTATAAACTCCCTTATTCAAATCGGCGGACCCGACACAACCGCAGCTCTCGCGCTTGCAATGGATGACTTGAGCGAAGATATCCGCCAAATTGCAACCGACGCACTTATCATCATCGGCAAACCTGCCATTCCCTATGCCCTGAATAATCTGCGCGCCGAAGACGCACTTGCCCGCCAAAGCGCCATTACGATCCTAAAGGGAATCGGACTAATCCCCACCTCCGACAACGATCTTGTCTGGTATCTCAGCGCCCAAATACCGACCGAGAAGAAGTCTACTATCGACGAAGCCATGGTCAGGAAGCTGACGGAGGTTGGTGACGGAGCCATCGAGGCCTTATTTGAAGCCGCCGCCCATCCTGCAATCAATATACGGGAGCATGCTTTCCTTGCTTTGGAAAACCTAGGAGAACCTGCCGCTGGGCAAGCCGTTCTTTCGGCGGAAGCCCATGCCGGTGCAGCAGGGAAAAAATGGTTTAACCAAAGAGCTTCATGGAACGGAGCACCCTCTTGGCGGATTGATTTATGGGCTGCGGCAACCGCTCTCAATCCAAACTTTAAGTTAAACCAAGGAAAAGCCGCCGACCTTAAATTAAAAAGCAACGCCGCCCGTCTGGTCATGAATTCAAGTGCGTTCAAAGCTACACGGGAATACATCCCGCTCCTCATTATTCAGCTAGACTACCGTGCTCCCCAGTCAGAACACCCCGAGGATGTGGATGCCAGAACAACCATTGTCAGGGAGTCCACCCACGACCCCCACTTGCAGATCGCCATTAACCGACTGGCCGAGGCTGGGGAGTTGGCCTTACTTCCACTGATCGCGGCTCTTGACTCGAACGACCCACAGGTGGCCGACTGCTGTGCAATCATTCTGGGAAAAATAAATGCTCCGCAAATTGTCGTTCCCTTGACTGAAAAACTCACGGAAAAGATCGCAGGGGGAGAGGAACTCTCGAATTCCCCATTCTATACGGTTCTTCAAGAGATCGACGCTCCCACTTCCCGGCCGTTACTGCTTAAGGTACGCCCCAATGCCGCGCAAGCCATTCGCCTTTTTGAGCAGACGTATTCCGATAGCCGCGTCACACATACCAAAAGCCACAATGCAAAAGGCGACTACGCCCAACCCGTCGCCTTCACCTTAGGCTATGCAAAGGGAGGTAAGACCGGAGAAATGCGGATTATCTTCAAAAAAGATGGCGCTGGCGACTGGGTTCCCATCCCGCCCCTGCCCGATCAGCTTCCATAAACCCCCATTCAACTTCACAAGGAGTTACAGTGGCCGGAGAATATATTTTCAATCTCGAAAACCTCACCAAACAGCAGGATGCAAAAATGATTCTTGAGGAAGTCATCCTATCCGTTTTCATCGGCGCACGCATCGAGGTGATCGGCGGTTTAGAACGTCATACGAATATTGAATGTCGAACATGGAATCACGAACCGCAGAAGTTAAACGATAGCGTTCGTCCCACTCCAAAGAAATGCCGTTGAGGTTGGTGAGGCATCCGGCGGCATTGTATACATATTGAGTTTCCGTGTCTTCGGTGTATTCCGTGGTTCCAACAAACACGTTGTTCGTGGCGTAGCCCATGTTTCCGGCGGCGTCGCGGATGGCGGCGACGATGGTGTTGGCGAGGTGTCCCCAGCGCGGGTCGGTGCCGATGGCTTCGTCGGTGCTTCCAACGATGGAGAGG
>JAOZKS010000200.1:309-5184 GCA_029935255.1 Pontiella sp. | reverse complement strand
GGCGAGTGGGATTCCGATGCCATCCGCAAACGCACCGGCATCGAGAATCGCTACTGGATCGACGGCGATGAAAGTGTGCTCACCCTCGCCGTACAAGCCACCCGCGACCTACTCGAAAAAGAAAATCTCCAGATCTCCGACATCGGAGCCCTCATCTGCTCCTCCGGAACGCCACTCATCATGACGCCATCGCTGGCGTGCAGCGTGTTGCACGAACTCAGCCCCGAAAAAGGCGAGGTGCTCATGCAGGCGCACGATGTCAACGCCGCCTGCTCTGGATACATGTACGCCCTGCAGTCCGCCTTCGACTTCCTCACCAACGCGCCGAACAAGAAGGTCATCGTCATCACCGCCGAAACCCTCTCCCCCATGGTCAACCACGACGACCAGAAAACCATGGCCCTCTTCGGCGATGCCGCCACCGCCTCGCTCGTGAGTTGCGAACAACGCCCCGGCGAGATCAGCGCCAAGCTCAACCGCCCCTTCCTCTCCGCCACCGGGGTCGACAAGAAAGTGCTCTACGTTCCCAACATGGGTAGCGGCGAAGTCATCGAAATGGAAGGCCTCACCGTCTTCAAACTCGCCGTACGCAAGATGATCGACATGCTCGACAACGCCTGCACCGAGCGCGGCATCACCGTCGAGGATCTACAGATGATTGTGCCGCACCAAGCCAACGAGCGGATTATCGAGGCGATCCGTAAAACGATCAAATGCCCTCCGGAAAAAATGTTCAACCACATCCGGAAATACGGCAACACCTCGTCCAACACCATCCCGATCGCCCTCACCGAACTCATGCCCGAAACCGCCCGCGACGCCCTCATCGGCCTCACCGCCTTCGGCGGCGGCTTCACCTTCGGGGCGGCAGTGGTTGAGAAGGTTTAGTAGCTGTAGGGTTTCTGGCTCTGCTTGTACTTTTCGAGATCCCGCTCCAGACTTTTGATAAACCCGTCGCTCAGCGTGCCGATTTTCATGTATTGATGAAGTGCAGCTTCCTGATTACGAACGGCCTCCTCAAACAATCCTGCCTGGGCATAGGCCTGCGCGATTGACCGAAAACTGGACCCCTTCTTGGGGTTGGTAGCCTGCAAGGATTTCGCGTAATCAAGCGCTTTATCCACGTCACGATACGCAGAGTCTATCCGAGGCAAATAAAGCGTTATGATTCCCATGTAGCCCTCTTCGGCTCCCGCATCCATTGACCGGTTAAACCACTCAAAAGCCAGATCAAGATCCTGATCCACTCCAGCCCCTCCCCGGGCGTACAGATTTCCAATCGAAAAGGCTGAAAAACCTCGGTACCGAGGTTCTGTTTCGTAGGATTCCTGATACAACTTCAATGCCTGCTGGTGATCTCTCTTTCTGGCGTAGTTGCCAGCTTCGCGAAACAGGCTCTGACTCGAACGACTTGACTTGGACACATTACTTGATCGACGCACATAGGCAGGTCTACGCATGGCATCCGTAATTTCACGAGGCACCAAGTCGGACGGGCGGATTGGCTCTGTTGGTGAGTCCGGTTGCTCAAATAATTTGGTTTCCAGTTCCGGCTCATAAAGTTTGCTTCCCCGGTACAGCTCAAGCATTTCCTTCTTTTCCTCCAGCCCTCTCAAATGGCCATTGGCTTCTGCTTGCACGACAAGCTCCTGCATGAGTCTTCCGGCTTCATCAAATTGGCTGTTCGCCGCCCATGCCATGGCCAACAGCATCTTGTTTTCTCCGCTGGGCTTCTTTTCATAAACCAATCCGCTATATCGTAAGGCCTTGGTACCATCGGCATATTCGACGCCGTAGAATCCGGCGCAGATGCGCGCCGCTTCGAGTAGAGCCGACTTTCTTCTGGAATCTGTGATCTCATACTTTTCCGGATCAAGGCCGATCACCCATTCATGCCACTCCAGCGCAACCGGTAAATTCCGGGCAACGCCATAGCCGCCGGACGTGTAGAGCCAGCCCAACGTATAGGCTGTTGAGCTCTCGCCCATTTCAACCGCCTGTTTATAATAGACGGCAGCCTGAGTATAATCCTGTTCCGCGCCCATGCTACCGTGATAGTAGGCATTGCCGATCGCCAGACACCCTTGTGCCGAACCCTTGTCAAACTCATGTACTTTTGGACTTGGAAGTGGTTCCTGTATAGATTTCGATTTTTCAAATCTGCGTCGGCGAACCAATGCGGATCGCTTGGCATGGGCCGCAGCCTTTTCACTGTCTTTTTCAACACCCAATCCATGTGTATACAGCGTGGCAAGTCCCAGAAGCGCATCCCGGTTTTCTGCATCCTCTTTCAATACATGGTTAAACAGGTTCAGCGCGTCTTCATACTGGCCCAATTCGATGAAGCATTTCGCAAGGGAGGCCTGATTACCCAAATCATCTGGGGCGACCTCAAGTCCTTGCCGGAACACGTCTGCCGCCTTGCTGTACCGTTCCAGGTTCATGAGACACAGGCCCCATTGACGCCAGTGCCGCGCATCCCCGGGATCCATCTCTACCGCATTGGCATAGAATGGTTCAGCTTCATCATAGCGCTTTAGACTATTCAGCGTATTGGCCAATCCCTGATAGGTCCATGGACGCTCGGCCTGCTTCAGTGCAATCCGTCGATGCTGCAACGCCTCTTCACTGCGCGATAGCCGTTCAGTCAGAAGGTTTGCATAGGTGTGGTTAACCATGACCGGACCAGGGTTCCACTGTTTCAGAATCGCTTCAAAGGCCTCGGCCCCTTCAGCGTAAAACCTCTTTTGCTGTCGGCACTGGATGGCGAAGATCCAGTGAAACAATAATTCCTCGGGATGGGCCTTCATCAAAGAGCGCAACTTAATGAATCCACCCGTCACATTCTCGCCCTGATCCATCATGAGCATAAGCTGCGCCGCCTCACCTATTGATGTTGATTCGCCCTGTCGATGAGCTGCTCGGAAATTCAGTGCCGCATAGTATATGGTGAATCGGCTACGCCATAATACGCCGCGCAAAAACAGCAGGCGCTGATCCGCCGGAAATGCCGCAATGGCCCGGTCGACAAGATCCTCCGCATCAAGCTGCCGCCCATCCGCCAACAACTCAAGCGCATGCTCATAGACCGTTGCCGGATCAGATCCGTGCTTCGAAAAATACGTCTTCCGAGCCTCTAGGTCATTGCCTCGAATCCCACGCCTCACCGAACATATGGCTGCCAGCCCACGACTGGCCTTAACGGCATCTTTTTCAACCGCCATGCCGTACCAGCGGAAAGCCAGAGAACGATTTTCCGCAACCCCCATCCCCTCTTCGCAACAGTACCCGGAAGCCACCATGGCCTCCACACTTCCGCCCCCCACCGCCTTGATAAACAGCTCATACGCAGCAACGGCATTGGTCTCGCAAACCAACAGTCCTTGCTTGTAGTCATCTTCGGCATTCCCTCTCGCCGAGAAAGCTACGAACAACAGTATAATCCTCAACATCAAATGCTTCATATTTCCCCCCGTTGACCTCACCGCTCTCTGTAGCGGATTCGCAGTAATTTATAAGAGGATTTAGTCGGTAGGCCAAGGCTTGCCCTGCCTAAACCGCTCGAGCCTTTTTTTGTAAGCCGCTGAAGTTTTCTCCGGACAAGTGTCTTGCTGACGAACCATATTATATGACTTTGCCTGATGCTTTACGGCCAGATCAAATTGCCCGTTGCGAGCATATGCGCAGGCCAACGTATCAAGAAGATAGGCCTGCTCCCCTCCAATCCCGATGGCTTCAAGGGCATAGTGCACGGCTTTATCTCCATCCCTAAACTCCTTTTTCTTCGAGCACCCGTAGAACATTGCCAGAGCATTGTATCCTGCGCAGGAACCAAGGTCGGCAGATGTATCCATCCATTGTTCCGCCAAGGGGATATCGCGGATCGCTCCTGATCGAAGATAAAGAGCTCCAATCAGATAAGCCCGCTTTCCGGTTGGCTCCAGCTTGTGGGCCTGTTCGTAGAACTCCACAGCCTTTTTAGGATCTTTCGTTCTCCACCGTTGCGCTTCATCACATAGACTTTTAGCAATTGTTCCTGAAGGCAAATTGCCATTGACGAACGCATCGGCCGAAACACCTTGCATAGCGGCTTCGGCTCCCGGATACCCTTTCTTGTGAGCCAACGAATAGAGCAGTTTTGCCAATTTGAGATTGGGAGGAACCGTAATCGTTTTGGTCGTATAATAGGGGTTCCCGTAAATATCATAGCTCCCGGTCTGACTGGATTGCCGATATTCATAGCCCCTCTCGGCCTTGGAAGCCTCTATAAAACACCGTCTCGCATCATAGGAAAGATAACGAAGATTTCTTACGTGATACGGAATTTTCCCTTTCGCATAACAACCGTGTTCAAGAGCCATCCGGTAGAACTCCGATGCTTTTTCAAGATCGAGGAAGCCTGTCGCCTCCATGTAGTAGATATCGCCCATAAGGGAATAGACCTTCCGACTTCCGGCCTCTATGGCCCTCTCGCACATCTGCAACGCCATATTGGCATTATACATTTCGCTGTCCTGATCTGCGTATTTTTTAGCCATTTCAACAACCGCCCAGAGCACATTGCGATTCGATGCTTCAAAGATCCATACCTCTGTTGCCTTTGCGGGAATGGGCGCCCCAGTTCTCAGACAATCCAATCCGGCGCGCATCTCTTTTGCCGCCGCAATGGTCTTCGCATTTCTCGATGCCTTGATTCCATTTTCAATGGCTTTTTTAAACTCGAAATTCCGGGCATGGGCAGTAGCCAACACGAAGAGAGCATCGGCATCGCGTGGTTTCTTGCGGACAATGGCCGAGGCGTATTTAACGGCCTTTTCGCCATCGTGGAATTGGGGATCCTCGCAGGAGGCGTAGATCTGGGCAAGGCCTTCGCAT
>JAOZKS010000200.1:0-299 GCA_029935255.1 Pontiella sp. | reverse complement strand
ATTCGATGGCTTCCGCATAATCAACCGTCGTACCGGTTCCGGTTTCACAGCAGTGCCCCGCACCGACCATGGAAGAAACACTGCCCTGCCGGGCCGCCTCCACAAATAAACGGTACGCTTTGACCGGGTCGGATTTGAGCACCGCCGTTCCTTGCTTGTAAAGCGCGTTAATATCGCCGCGCATCACTACCGGCAAGCAAAGTACAATGAGAATTATTATTTTCATAACACCTAACAGCTCCACCTATTTAATACAGAATTCAATTTTTCTTGAATTTCATGCAAATAACAAGGACTTA
>JAOZKS010000581.1 GCA_029935255.1 Pontiella sp. | reverse complement strand
CTGTTCAGGTTGATTGTAACATCTGCCTGAGCCATGGACGCGCCCATGGCGAGGACAGCCGTTATTGCGACTAGTTTCTTCATTTTGTTTCCCCTTTTTTGTTATCGCACCGAGGCGAATTCTTTTCTTCTTTTATTTAGATCTTCGGCGGATGTGTTTTTTTAGAGTCTTTTAGTCCACACCCCATGCATTAAAATGGAGACGCAAACAAATCCGTTCAGTTAGACAGCCCAAAAAGGTGAAAAAGGTGTCTGAAAAAGAAAAAGGTGTCAGTGTACAGATCTATAAATTTTGTACGAGCTGCTCCTTCCATGAAAGTTTCACCACCCGCACGTTCCGCGCTGAAGACAGGAAGGAGGACCATGAGCTACGCGATTGATAATTTTCAAAGAAAATAACGAGAGAAACGAGTGATTCAAGCGGTTCGGCAGCCCGGCTCAATAGGATTTCTCTGCGCAAGAAATCGTTTTGAACCGTTCCTTCGAACCCTTTGAGGGTTTGATCGAGGCATTCGCTGGCGCGTCCGGTGTGCCATTCGAAGAAGACGGCTTTGCCGGGAGCGTGGTACGGCCATAGATAGCCTTGTCCGCATTTTCCGCTTCCGGGGTTTTGGTAGCGCACGGGGGTCTCGTCGATCTGGAGATAGGTGCAGGCACGGATTTCTTCGCGCATGGCTTCGTAGATCATGGCGAGCATGATGCTTGCGAGCAATCCGGCAGAGGCATAGGAGTTCTCGATGATCCGCTTCGGTGCGGGGGCCACCACCGGCGGGAGCGAGCGGTCGGCTTTGCGCACATACTTCGGGCGCACGATTCGGCGCTTGAAGAACTTTGTCGGAACGACATCGAGCTCCTCGGTCACTTCCTCGCCGATCCGACGGAAAGCCTCCGGATTCGCCAGAACTTCTTCGGGTTCAATGACGACCTCTTCAACCTCGGCCTCGGCTTCCGGCGTTTCCGGGTCAACCGAATCCACCCCGAATTCCAGCGCGAGTTGATCTGGCGATATCTTTTCCGAACTCCTGCCAAAGAGCTTGCCCAAGACGGCTTGGAGCTTCAATTTTAGATAGCGATTTTCAACCCCTTCGGCCAACTGAAGGTTTCCTGTTCCAGTCGCTTCACCGAAACCCAGCATCCGGTTCCATCAAAACACAACACCTTGATTCGCGTCCGCGTGCGATTGGAAAATATAAACAGAGCCCCATTTTCAGGAACCTCCCCGAGCTCGCTACGCGCAATCGTGTATAGGCCGTTAAAACTCTTTCGTAAATCTACCGGCTCGACCGCCAGCACCACCTTCAAATTTCGGTTCATGTGAAACATCATCGACTCCTTGGTTAATTGAAGTCAGCGATTTTATCTCACTCAGAAAATCTGGCTAGGGGGTCGAATCTCGGTCGCTTACGAAAAGACGCATACGATTCGCAACAAATTCACGAAGAGCCGGTCACGACCCAAA
>JAOZKS010000580.1 GCA_029935255.1 Pontiella sp. | reverse complement strand
ATGCCGGCGTGCGTATGTTCCACACCAAGGAGGCATCAAAAGTTCAAGCCTTTCTAAACGACCAATAGGCATCCGCTAAAATATACGTAGAACCCTTTAAAAGGACAAAAACATGCTAAATAAAAAGATAATGACGGGGCTCGCCATAGCGGTGGCCGGTTCGGTATTGGCCGCAGATGAATTCCAGACTTTTGAGGTCGATAAAAATACAAAGCTTCCAACGGCCTCGAAGGAGGCGCACGAAGCGTGGAAGGATCAACGCTTCGGCATGTTCATCCATTGGGGGCCGATCAGCCAGATGGGTACGCAGCTGGGCCACGCGCGCAATAGCCCGAGCCATCGCACCGGCGGCAAGCCCTACAAGATAGCGCATCTCGAACCGGAGGTTTACGATGTTCAATACAAGACCTTCAACCCCGTAAAGTTCGATCCCGATGAAATGATGAAAATGGCCAAGGCCGCAGGAGTGGATTACATCGTCTTTACCTCCAAGCACCATGCCGGCTTTTCGATGTTCGACTCCACCGTCACCGACTACGATATGATGAGCACGCCCTATAAAAAGGACATTGTTAAGATGCTTTCCGGTGCTTGTCGTGACAACGAAATGGATTTTGGTTTTTACTATTCGCCGCGCGACTGGCGCCACCCCGACTGCGACTCCGACGAAAATCATCCTCGGTATATTAAGTGGTACAAAGCCCAGATGGCGGAGCTGTTAGGCAACTACGGCCCCATTCACGAAATCTGGTTCGACGGCCTCGGTCCGGGCGACTGGGGAAATACTTCGACGGAAGTCATGGCGATGATCCGTTCAAAGCACCCCGATGCCATGGTAAACGACCGCGGCGGAGCCGGTGCCGACTTCTATACGCCCGAACACAACATTAGTTACTTCAACCGCGACCATCTTTGGGAAGCCTGCCACACCACAACGGGGCAGTGGGGCTACAATCCCAAAGTCGGCCCCAAGAAGATCGAGCAGTTGATGGAAATCCTCCTGTATGTCTGGGGCGGCGACGGCAACATGTTATTAAACATTGGACCGATGGGCGATGGAGCGGTCAATCCGGTGGAACGGGAACGGTTTGAACAGCTCTCCGACTGGTGGGCGGTGCATGGCGAAGAGAGCATCCGCGGTTCGCGCGGCGGCCCCTACATTCCCGGCCCGTGGGGCGTGGCCACCTGCAAGGACAACCGCGTCTTCCTGCATGTTTTCCGCTGGCCCGAATCCGGCGGCCTCCAGTTTCCTTCCTTGGGGGATCTGAAGCTGAAATCCGCCCGCTTGCTTTCCGGTGGTAAAGTCAAGGCCTTCCCGAACGCGGATGGGTTTATGGTCGATGTTCCAATGGCTGGCCGGGAAAAAATTCTGACGACGGTCGAACTAACTTTCGATGGCCCGACCCTGTCGGTAGCACCGCTTCAGCGTGTACCTTCGCTGACGAAAATAGCCAAGCTGACGGC
>JAOZKS010000579.1 GCA_029935255.1 Pontiella sp. | reverse complement strand
GGCACGGAAAGGGCGGGCAGGTGACGGCCGATATGCATGAAGAGATGGAATAGTCCCTTTTCGGGCGGGCTGAGGAAATTTGGAATTCCACATTCGTGGAGCAACTGGTTCACCTGATCCGCCACGCGCGGTTTGTTGAGCGTGCGAAAGCTCTGGTCGAACATCATGGTCAACAAAACTTTATCCGTCGGATCAGTCAGTAGCCGCGCCATTTTTTTCTGCACCTTTTTCTCGGCAGGGGTCATTAATTCATTGGCTTGTTCCTGCCACGTTTTGGCCAGCACGGCGGCCTCCTGACTGATTTCTTCCAGTTCGGTTTTATTCATCGCATTTCCTCTCATACTATTTTAATTCAGACCTGAATTGGAACCACAGATCAACGCAGATGCACTCAGATCGTTTCTGGTATCTGTGTTGATTGGTGTGCATCTGTGGTTCATTTCCCCAGACGGTTTAGATGTAAACGCATCTGATCGCAGGCCCTCTCGCCGTCGCCATCAGCCACGGCATTCACAATGTTGCACAAATCTTGATAGTGGTCGCAAAGTACGGATTCGTCGTGTTCCAGAAATTCGGCATAGTAGCGGTTAATGTTTTCATGGATCGCGGTCTGAATGTATTCATAGATGGTATTGCCCGTGATCCGCGCCAAGGTCATATGAACCTGTGCGTCGGCTTGGACATACGCTTCCCAACCCTCTTGGTTATCCAGACTCGCCTTGGCCAATCCTAAGATGGCCTGCAATCGCGCAACATCCTCTGCATTGGCTCGTTCCGCCGCCAGCCGCGCAATATTGCCCTCGATATCCATGCGGAACTCCTTCAGGGATTCGAGCGGAACCTTTTGACTGCGCACCAGAAGGGAAAGACCATCCATCATCACCTCCGGCGTAACCTCCCGCACAATGGCTCCGCCGCCCGCACCCAACTGGATATCGATCAAACGCTTTTGCTCCAGCACCCGCAAGGCTTCGCGCAACGCACCGCGGCTCACCGAAAACGTTTCCTTCAGCTCCCGTTCTGCCGGAAGCTTTTCTCCCGTCGTCAGCGTTCCGTTGAGAATGGCCTCCTCAATCTGCTCCACCACATCTTGATATACCCGGGTTTGTTTGACTTGCTCGAACATGGATTCAATCTCCTGCCAGCTAATGGTTGAACCATTAAACCTATGCTTTTAAACCTGAGGTGTCAATCCTCGAAATGCTCTCAATAAGCGCGATTTTGCATTGATTCGGAACGTTTTGAGGCATCACCACAAAAAGCCTCATCGACATATCTCCACGGAGAAGGGAGGTCTTCATCGAGCCTTCGCGCGGGAGGAAACCTTTTTATATGTTACATCCATAACTACGGCCGTGGTTATGGATGTAACATATGTGAGGGTGGAAATTTTCTTTATTCGCTTTTGGATCAACCGCGTAATGAGGGAGGGGAGTTGACTCCCCATATTCTTCGGTCTATTCCCGCTCGG
>JAOZKS010000199.1:3913-5238 GCA_029935255.1 Pontiella sp. | reverse complement strand
AGAACGGGCCGCGATGAAGCCTTGCTCGCCGAATTAAAATCAGAAACGGGGTGTTTGGGTGCAGTGGCCGACCTTTCCGATCCGGCGCAAGTGGTTGGAATCTATCAGCAGGCAAGGGCCTCGCTAGGAGCAATCGATATTCTCATCAATAACGCCGGGCTGAATAACCGCAAGGCTCCGGTTCCGGAAATCGAGCTGGACGATTGGGAACTGCAATATGCCGTAAATCTGCGCGCACCGATGTTGCTCTGTCGCGAGGCGCTACGCGATATGGCTGAACGCAAGGCCGGACACATCGTTAATGTCGTCAGTACGATCGCTAAAACGTCACAGCCGAAGTATTCAATCTACAGCACGATGAAGTATGGCCTGATGGGCTTTACGAAGTGTTTGATCAAGGAAGCGCGCGAGGTGAATGTAAAGGTGACGGCGGTCTATCCCGGCGGAACCGATACCGATTTTCGCGCGGAGGACCGGCCTGAATACCTCTTGGCCGAGTCGGCGGCGAAGATGATTGTTCATTGCGTCACCGCGCCGGAAGATGTGGTCGTTCACGACCTGACCTATCGTCCGATGGTGGAGCGTAATTTTTGAGGCAGGGCCTTGGGCTTTGCCTCAACAGCCAAGATTTAAAGCCGATAGCCTACGGCTTGCTTTCCTGCATGGCATCGATCTGGATTTCCAGCTCGGGGGTCAGCCACATGTCCTGTGTAATCGTAAATTTCCCGTGGTCGGAAAATACCTTTTCCACGGTGAGGTAATCTTTGGTGAGATAGGTCTTGAAGAGCAGGACATAGTTTTGACCTACACCGGAAATGTTCACGCTGGGGTTTTCAATGCCGACGCTTTTTAGTTCCCGCTCAAGTTCAGCCTTGAGGGCTTCGGAATCGTTCCCTGCGCCCTTGAAGATAAACATGCGGGGACGACTCGATGGCATCTCAAGATACTTCGCGGTGTTGGGCGGTTTCCCCCCCGTCATATCTTCGTAGATTTCAAAAACCGCGATGTTGTTTTCTTCGGCAAGTTTTTGGTCGAGAATCCGAGCCGCCACCGCTGGGTATTCGATCAATGAATCGACAATGCGCTGATAGAGGCTTTGCTCGCGGTTGGCTAAAGCGATGTCGAGAAGGAGTGCCACATTTTCAGCGGACTTGTTTTTGATTTGGGTCAGGCCGTGGTAGACGGCGCTGTAGCGCACATCAGCCGAGTCATCCTGAGCAAGTTTAACCAGGAGGGCTATGGCTCATCTTTCCCGGCGACCAGATGTTTGCCAAGCAGGCGTGCGGTTACGCTGCGCACCGGAATGGCGGGATCTTCGGCGCATA
>JAOZKS010000199.1:0-3813 GCA_029935255.1 Pontiella sp. | reverse complement strand
CCAAGCAGGCGTGCGGTTACGCTGCGCACCGGAATGGCGGGATCTTCGGCGCATACCGTGAAGCCGGGGAGGAAGCTTTCGTCCACACCGCCCTTCACCTTGCTTTGGGTGATCATGGCCAGCGAGTGAAGTTTCATTCCCGATTGTCCAATCACGAGCATCTCCTGAATGGAAATGGTTTTTGCTGCGGTCGGTGCATTGGTGGGTATGGCGGTCTCCGCAAAGGCGGTGACGGTGAGTAGGGTGGCTGCGGCAATAATGAATGGCTTGGTCATAGAATCTCTCCTCAAGTTCCGTAGTGACAAGATAGGCAACCGATCATTCAAAAACAAGAAACATTAATGTAGACGAGGCTTTTTAGTTCGTGCGATTCTGCGCTCTTCCAATCACTGGAGTAAAATGTAATGGACTTTTAGGAGGGGGTTCGGAAGTCTGTTCGCAACCAAAGGAGAAGTTGATGAGTTGGAATAAACACGCAGGTTTGGCTTTAGCACTCTGTATTTTTACGACAAGCGCGGCACAGGCCGCTCCGCCGATTGAGGCCCCGACGGTGATGCCCGAGGCCATGCTTTCGATTACGGTATCGGATTTGCACGGGCTGATCGATGGGGTTGGTTCGGTGGCCGCGCAGGTTTCGCCGATGATGAACGGCATGATGCTCAAAAACATGATGGGCATGCAGTTGGGCGATCCGGGCTTGGCGGGAATCGCACCCGGTAAGGGCTTGGCGATTGTCGCGTTGGATCCCACCAATATCTTTGCCGTCATCGAAGTGGGCGAGGCCCAGATTGCCGCCTATACCAACGCGCTGGCTCCGAAGGGGGTTCAGTTCGAGTATGCCGACGGGCTTTTGGTGATGGGGCAAACCAAAGAGCAGGTTGCCAAGGGGGTTGCTCTAAGCGGTGCGGTAAAATCCACGCTGCTCGCCAAGCGGTCGCCCACGCTGCGCATCGCCTTGCAACCTGCGGCCATCATCAAGCGCAACAACGACCAAATCCAGGGGCTGCTGGCCATGATGCCGATGCTGATGGGCAAAAATATGATGCCGCCGCAGGGCGCGACGATGGATCCCACGAAAATTCTTGAAGGCGAATTGCGTGTGTTCCTCTCCCTCGCTGGTCAGTGCGATGTTGCGGAAGTCGTATTGGCGCTGGAACAGGGAAACATTCGCATTAGCGAAACCTATGTTCCAAAGGCTGGAACCCGTCTCGCAACGCTCTGCAATGCGCCCGTGGCGAACAATCCAAATCCTAGAACATCCTCGGGCTATCTTGGGGATGGAGCCATGAAGCTTGATGCCACGCTGGCCAATCCAGAGGCGCTGATGGATTTCATGATTGGGGAGGCCGAGCTGCTCGTTAAAGAGATGGAAATCAAGGAGGTCGATTTGCCTAGCATAGTTGCCTCAATGAATAAGTGGTGGTCGATCTCCGAGGGATCTTTCGGCGAAGTGGTAGGGTTTGGTGGAGATTCCGGCTTCAACGGGGGCTATCTAATGGATGTCAAGGATGAGGCGGAAGCATTGGCGATGCTCAAGGACATGCCTAAGGACCTGGAGCCGATGTTGAAGCTATATGAGAGTATGGGCATGACCCTGTCATATGAGTTCAAGGAAAACGTGCGTGCATACAAAGGCATCAAGATCCATCAACTCCCAATAAAGGTGTCGATGACGAACCAGCCACCGGAGGTGACGGAGCAGTTGGCGGCCATGAACCTGACTAACATGGTGTGTGAAGTCGCTTTTTCCGAGGGCGTTATGATCTACATCATGGGGGACAATAAAATAGAAACCACCATTGATCGTTTGGCGGACGAAACCTTCAAACCCGCTCCGCTCAAGGCGCACGGTGTCTACTCGGATGGCGGCTTCTACTACTTCGACTTCGATGTCGGCGAATACATGGCTTTCGTCACCTCGTTCATGCCCGATACCGGCAACCCAATGATGAAGCAGCAAATGGCCACGCTCTTCGAAGGGGTGGAACCGATCACTTCGGCTGGATACAAGGCCGACGGCCGCGTCATGTGGAGCGTCAACCTGCCCGGCGAGCTGATCGCCAAATATGGCCAGATGGCCATGATGATGCAAATGCAGCAAATGCAACAGCCGACTCCCGCCCCCGCTCCGCAGGCCATACCCGCGCCATAAAGCACATAAACAGGCTGTTTTCACCCCAAACCCCGTCCTTGCTGGCGGGGTTTTCATTTACCCATTTTTCTTTGTGCCTTTTTCGACTTTTTCCGGCTATTCTCCCCCCCATCTTTTTTGACGCATTGAATCCAGAGGGAAATGGACATGATCTATAGAATTGAAATCGGTTTAAGGGACAGCGTACCGGACGCGCGCGGACGCGGAGTGATCCATCGGGCGCAGGGTGCCCTGAAAATGGAACTGGCGGAATGCCGCACTCGCGATGTCTATAAAGTGGATGCCAACATCGATGAAACGCGGGCCGCCAAAGTACAGAAAACCTTCGCGGATCCGGTCGTGGCCGAATCCGCCATGGGCAGGTTGCCCGCACCCGAATCGTTCGACTGGATGCTCGAAATCGGCTTCAAACCGGGCGTCACCGACAACGTCGGCCGCACCGCGCGCGGCGCGCTGAAGGATATCGTTGGCCGTGAGCTCGAATGGGAAGAGCAGGTCTACACCTGCATCCAGTATTTTCTCTCCGGCGACCTTTCGCGTGGGGATATCGAACACCTCGGCAAAGACCTTCTGGCCAACACATTGATCCAGACCATCACCGTTTTCTCCAAAGAGGAATGGCTGGCTTCGCAACCCGATTTGACCGCCCCGATCTTCGATGATCATCCCGAAATCAGGGTGAATACCATTGAGCTTCCCGACGATGATACCGCGCTGATGAAAATTTCGTCCGACGGCATTCTATCGCTTTCGCTCGAAGAGATGCACACCATCCGCGCCCACTATCTGCGTGACGATGTCAAAACCCACCGCCGGGAACTCGACCTTCCCGAATGGCCGACCGACATTGAACTCGAGTGTATTGCCCAGACCTGGAGCGAGCACTGCTCCCACAAGATTTTTGCAGGAACCATTCACTACAAGGACGAGGAGACCGGCGAAGAGGAAACCATTCACTCGCTCTACAAAACCTACGTCAAAGCCTCCACCAACAAGATCGCGGAATCCATCGACTGGCTCGTTTCGGTTTTCACCGACAACGCCGGCATCGTGAAATTCAACGAAGACATCCACCTCGTCTATAAAGTTGAAACGCACAACTCACCCTCCGCGCTCGATCCCTATGGCGGGGCCATGACCGGCATCGTCGGCGTGAACCGCGACCCGCTCGGCACCGGTATGGGCGCGGCGCTCGTCTCCAATGTCTGGGGCTATTGCCTCGGTTCGCCATTCTACGACAAAGTCATTCCGGAAGGCCTCATGCACCCGCGCCGTATCCGCGACGGCGTTCATGAAGGCGTGATCGACGGCGGCAACCAGTCCGGTATTCCATACAGCCGCGGCTTCGAATGCTTCGACGAACGCTACCTCGGAAAACCCCTCGTCTATTGCGGAACCATGGGGACCATTCCGGTGGAAGTCACCGGCGGCCCCTCCGAGCGCAAAGAGATCGAAGTGGGCGACTGGACCGTCATGTGCGGTGGCCGTATTGGTAAAGACGGCATCCACGGCGCAACCTTCTCATCCGAAGAACTGCGCGCCGAGTCGCCCGCGCAAGCCGTGCAGATCGGCGACCCATTGACCCAGCGCAAGCTCTACGAATTTATCCTCGAAGCGCGCGACCTCGGCCTCTTCCGCTGCATCACCGACAACGGCGCGGG
>JAOZKS010000578.1 GCA_029935255.1 Pontiella sp. | reverse complement strand
GAGCTGACATACCACCCTTCGTTCAGGAACATCCAGAGCATATAGCGCTCGCCGGTGCAATTCACCACATCAAATCCATAGCTATGGAGGGCTTCGTTTTTGGAGGCCTTCGGGTTTTGGGCGGGTGGGCGAATATGCGACTTGCCGATATAGGCCGTCTGGTAGCCCGCCGCATTGAGCACCGGCGGAAAGGTCCATATTCCTTCGGGAAGGTTGCGCGCATGGCCGTTGCGATAAAACCCAAGGTTGTGCGGGTACAGATTGGCCAGCAGGCCGTTGCGAGAAGGACCGCACATGACACCCTGACACACCGCATTCGGGAAATAGGTTCCCTCTGCGGCTAAACGGTCCAGATTCGGCGTATGGCCAAATCCATCTCCACGCGTATTCATAAACCGCGGCATCAGATCATCCGCCTCGATCCAAATAATATTGGGAGGGGTATCGTTCAGCGGTTCGGCCGCGTTCAATAGGGGCGCAAGTGCGAGTGTCAGGATGTAAGTGAGGAATGATTTTTGCATGGATTCACCTTGGCGGTTTAGGTTGTGGCTCTCACTCGGTTAAAAACTGGGTGAAGGCTTCCTCTGCTTCGGCATGATGGTCCATCCGGCAACGGGCGTAATCGTGATGCCTGCGATAACACTGGGGATTATTTTTTTTCATGGTCCTGTTCCTTGTTAGTTTCGAATCAGTTTGCCCGGCCACATGAGGACGCCGCCATCCATCACTTTGACATCGGTGAATCCTCCTTGCTTCAGGATCAATGCCGCCTCGTAGCCGCGCAGGGAAATTTTACAGAAGGCAATGACGGGCTTGGATTTGTCGAGCTCGTCCATGCGACTCCGAACCGCGCCCAGCGGAATGTGGATTGCCCCTTCAATGCGCATTTGTTCAAACTCTTCAGGGGTGCGGGTGTCGAGGAAGCTGAACGCCTCGCCTTTTTCCATCATGGCGAGAACTTCAGCCGGACTGATGCCCTCCATGTGGCCATCCATTTTGTTGCGCAGAATGTTGGCGGCGGCGAGGATGTTGTCCATCGCCGGGGAGAAGGGCGGGGCGTAGGAGAGGTCGAGATGCGCCAACTGATCGACGGTCATTCCGGCGGTAATCGCGGTGGCGGCAATGTCGATGCGCCGATCGGCGACGCCCATTCCGGTGGCTTGTGCGCCGAGCAGCTTCCGGGTCTTTCGGTCGGCGATCAGCTTGAGGTAGAGCAACTTTGCCGAGGGGATAAAGTGTGGCTTGTCGGGGGCCGGCGCTTGGCAGGTGACGACATCGTATCCGGCATCGCGCGCTTCCTGTTCGCCGAGCCCGGTGCGGGCGACACTGAAGTCGAAGATTTTACAAATGGCGCTGCCGAGTACGCCGGGGAAGGCATCGGGAATCCCGCAGATGGCATTGGCGGCCACGCGACCCTCCTTGTTGGCGGTGGAGCCGAGCGGAACATAGCAGGGCTTGCCGGTAATGATGTTCT
>JAOZKS010000198.1 GCA_029935255.1 Pontiella sp. | reverse complement strand
AACCGCTGCCCCTATGCCGCCGAAAAATGCGGACAGCAGCCCCCCACACCCGTGCGGGTCAAGGACGGGCACGAGGTTTCTTGTATTCGCCACGGGGAGATTGATCTAAAATGAACGACGGCAAAAAACTGCTTTTGAGTGTCAAAAACCTGAAAAAATACTTCCCCCTCCACGGGGGTATCTTCTACCGGCATGTGGGCGATGTGCATGCGGTGGACGGCGTCTCGTTCGACGTCTACCAAGGCGAAACCCTCGGCGTGGTGGGCGAGTCCGGCTGCGGCAAATCCACCCTCGGGAAGGCGCTGCTCCACCTCTATCCGCCCACGGCGGGAAAGGTTGAATTCGAGGGCCTCGACCTCGAAGAAATCCCTGTACGGCAGCTGCGCGAAATGCGCAAGGAAATGCAGATGATCTTCCAGGACCCCATGGAATCGCTCAACCCCCGCATGTCCGTCGGCAGCATCCTCGAAGAACCCTTCATCATCCATAAAGGCGAGCACGAATTCGGCACTGCGGAAAAACGCAAGGCCGAGATCCTCCGCATTCTCGAAGAGGTCGGCCTTCCGGCCAGCGCCTTCGACCGCTACCCCCACGAATTCTCCGGCGGCCAGCGCCAGCGCATCGGCATCGCCCGCGCCATCGCCCTCAAGCCCAAGCTCGTCGTCTGCGACGAACCCGTCTCCGCCCTCGATGTATCCGTCCAGTCCCAGGTTCTCAACCTGATGGTCCGCCTCCAGAAAGAGATGAACCTGACCTACATCTTCATTGCCCACAACCTCTCCGTGGTAAAATACATTGCCGACCGCATCTGCGTCATGTATCTCGGCCGCGTCGTCGAAGATGCCCCGTCACAAGCCATGTATGAAAAGCCGATGCACCCCTACACCCAGGCGCTGATCTCCGCCATTCCCGAGCCCGACCCCGCGCTGAAAAAAGAGAAGCAGGTGCTCGAAGGCGACGTGCCATCGCCCATCAAGCCCCCGCCCGGCTGCCACTTCCACCCCCGCTGCCCCCACGCCCGGGAACAATGCAAAAAAGACACCCCCGCCCTACGCCCGACAGGCGGCGACGAAAACCACCGGGTCGCCTGCCACTTCGCCGAAGAAATCTTCGAGGCGGCATCCCATTTACAGGCTCTCGAGACATGACCCCTCGAGTCTATTAAATACTGAGGGGGAGTTCATTCCGTCCGCTATCTTCCAAAAATAATCCTTCGCGGGGGTTGCGTTGAGGGTAAAATCCCTATAAATAACGCCGTCAATTCACGGACTATCCGTGAGTTGCCCAAATTCAGGGGGAAATTATGGGGTTCCACACAATTATTAAAATCGCTTTTGAGGCTGCGCTGATGGGGGCATTTGTCCTGTCGATCGGCTATTTCATTATCACGGCGTTCTCGCTGGCGTTTTCGCGGCTGCGGAACGATCCGGAAATCATTGAGGACGAATCGCTCTACCCAACCGTCACCGTCCAGATCCCAACGTACAATGAGCTCGCGGCACTCAATTGTGCCAAGTGCTGTCTGGCGTTCGACTATCCGATCGAAAAAATCCAGATCATGATTGGCGACGATAGCAGCCAGCCGGAAATCTCGGCGAAGATCGATGCGTTTGCGGCGGCCCATCCGCGTATCGAAATCAGTCGTCGCGGCAACAACGCCGGATTCAAGCCGGGCAACCTCAACGTCATGCTGCCGAAATCGACGGGCGACTATCTGCTGATTCTCGATTCCGACTTCCTGCCGCAGGCCGATTTTCTCAAGCGGCTGGTGGTTCCGGTGATCAAGGATCCAACGCTGTCGGGTTCTCAGGCGGCCTGGAAAATCATCAATGTGCACGATAACCATAGTACGCTGATGGGGACGGGCATCGTCAATATTGTCCACAACGTGCTGTTGCCCTTCATTAAGACGGTCACGAACAGCTGCGTCTTCTGCGGGTCCGGCGAGCTGGTCAAAAAAAGCGATCTCATCGAACTCGGCGGCTGGACCATGGGTGCGCTGACCGAGGATGTCGACTATTCGCTCCGCGTGATCACCAGCGGTAAGCGAATCGCCTACCTCGAAGACCTGCAGGTCAAGTGCGAGGTCCCCTACACCCCCGGCGACCTTTTCCGCCAGCAGATGCGCTGGGCTTATGGGGTGATGCGCGCCTTCATGGCACACGGTAAAAAACTATTTCTTTCGCGCACCATTCAGAAGCGGACCAAATTTGCGGCATTTTGTTTTGGTAGTGGCTATGTCCTGATCACGATGCTGTTGCTGACGGGAATTCTCGGAACCCTGAACCTGATCTCCGGCCTGTTCGGACTCGACCCGGCAGCCACTCAATCCTCTTCCTATACGATTGGAAACCTGGTCTACGATACCGCAGTCAACCTGCTGCTCACCTGCGGCATGCTGGTCTCGTCCATCGCAGCCGGCTTCATCAACGGCTTCGGCTTCCGGAGCATCGGCAAGCTGGTGGTGGCCTCGTTCACCGTGGGTATTATCTGCATGTTCTTCGTGGGCCGAGGACTTGTCGCGGCAACTCTGGGTCTGCCGATGAAATGGTTCATGATGAAAAAGGCCGGAAACGAACAGGCTACTAAAGCTTAGATAAATCGCCTTTTTTGCACTGAATTCTCATTTTTGAAAATTATTTTCCTTCTGAATTGAACCCTTTTTTACCGCCGAGGTCCAAAGAGGTATGTAAGCAAGGAGGTAAAGTATGTTCCTAAAACATATGCCAACAGGAGATCTGGTCGAAGTGATTGACCTGCCGGATGTAATCAACCCGTACTCGGAAACGATTCGGGCAAGAGCACACTCGGGTGAGCTGATCCAGCGTCCGGAAAACTTCTTGAAAATAGAACTCGCATTTCCATCCGGAGAGTCGCTCCCCCTATGCTGGGTGGACGGCCACTACCGCGAGCATATTGCAGCAGCCTAGGCCAACGCCCTGTTTGAGCGATTCAAACAGGGCTTTTCTTTTATCTCTTTTCCGTGTATTGCGTGGTGTCGGTTTTGATGCCGCGTTTTTGTGTTTAGAATAGAAAGAGGTTCCGACATGTTCGATTTTTGGCTACCGATGGTGCTGTTGTTCGTGGCAGCAACCATCACGGCGATTGCCGCACGGCGCAAGCGCGACCGGTGTTTGAAATACTTCAACCGTGAACCTGTCATGATCCTGATGCAGTCGGGCAAGTGGATCTGGGGGCGCTTTATGGCCTATCCCAAGGCCATGGAACTGGTTTTCGAGAGCCCGGAAAAGGACGAGTCCGGTCTTTCCAAATCTAGCTACGTTCTCTATTCCCCGGAGGTCGATGGCATCAAAAAGATTCTCCAGGCCCCTCCAGTGGCAGGGACCAAAGAACATGAAAAATGGAAAAAAGAGATCCGGTGCATTGCGAATCCATCGATGCTGCGCCGCTTTCGCCGCTGGATCTGGAACGTATTCAACACCTTGCGCGATGCCGTTTCGCAATCGCTCGGAATGATTATCGGCACCATGAAAAAGAGCAGCCCGATGGGCAAGGTGTCTGGAGCCGATAAACGGGCCGGAGATATTGGAAATACCTTGCTTGGAACGGTACCGAACGCCTATGAACCTGTGCTGGAAAAATATCTGAGCAAGCAGGTCGTCGTAGAAATGCTCGAAAACGGAAACGTCCTCGAATTTGTAGGCCTGCTACAGGAATATTCGGGAAAATATCTGCTCCTGCGCAACGTCGCCTTTAAGCCCGACATCGAGATCGGAACGCCTCTGCCCGAGCGTTTCGATGTTATCTTCCCTCGAAACAAAGCCCTGGTTCGCCACCGCGTGGAAAGTGTAAACTAAACGAGTGCCACTCATGAAGATTACCTTTTTAGGAACAGGGACATCGCACGGCATTCCAATGATTGGTTGTTCCTGCAACGTATGTACTTCCTCTGATCTGAAAAACAAGCGGCGGCGCTGCAGCCTGTATGTTGTGGTGGGCGGTAAACACCTTATTATCGACACACCGCCGGATTTCCGGGATCAGGTTCTCAGCTTCGGTGTCGAACGGGTGGATGCGGTCTTCCTCACCCATCCGCATGCCGACCATATTTACGGGTTCGACGATGTTCGCCGCTTTTCCGACCTGCAGAAAAATCATATTCCAGTCTACGGGTCGGCGCGAACAATCAAACAAATGCGAAAAAAATTCGACTATGTCGACCGAAAGAGCCACTCCTTCGGTGGCGTTCCCCGCGTTTGCTTTACCGACCAAACCGAGCCAGTCCGCATCGGCGAGGCCATCGTCACCCCCCTACCCGTCTCGCACGGCGCGGATATGGTTTATGGGTTTCTTATCGAGGGCGAGGGCGCGCGCGTGGGCTATATCCCCGACTGCAACGGTATTCCCGCCGAAACCCTCCGCTATTTGGAAAATATGGATCTGATGATTCTCGATGGTCTGCGCCTGCAAGAACATCCTACTCACTTTTCCATTGGAGAATCTGTGGAAATGCTCGCGCGAATCGGTGCAAAACATTCCTGCCTCACCCACCTCACCCACAACTCAGAGCACCACGCGTTGCAGACCCAACTGGGCGAGGCCGTCACCGTTCCCTGGGATGGGATGGAAATTCAGCTCTAGGCTGGTTTATTTCCAATGACTGGATAAACTGGCGGTATGACTACACGCAGGATATATAACTGGCCGTGCCGTGACCGTACAGTGGTGCTCGGTGAACGAACGCTTGTGATGGGCATTCTCAACACCACACCCGACTCGTTTTCGGACGGTGGTGCCCATTCCGACCCCGAAACGGCGCTGGACCATGCGCTGGAAATGGTGGCGCAAGGAGCCGATATTATCGATATTGGCGGCGAATCAACACGCCCGGGCGCGACCCCGGTTTCCGCAACGGAGGAGATCGCACGAACCATTCCAATCATTGGCAAAGTCCGGGAACAGTCGAACGTCCCGATTTCAATCGATACGATGAAGGCCGAGGTCGCTTTCCATGCACTGGAAGCCGGGGCCGATATCATCAACGATGTTTCCGCGTTTGAGAAGGATCCCAAAATGGTCGAGGTGGCCGCCACAACCCGAGCAGGTTGCGTGTTGATGCACATGAAAGGTTCTCCCCAAACCATGCAGACCAATCCTAGTTATGGAAATGTGGTCGACGAGGTGCGTGCCTATCTTCAGTCGCGCATGGATTTTGCGGCATCCCATGGTATTGAGCGCAACCGGATGGTGATCGATCCGGGGATCGGTTTCGGGAAAACCCTGGAACACAATTTGGATTTGCTACG
>JAOZKS010000197.1:2481-5281 GCA_029935255.1 Pontiella sp. | reverse complement strand
CCGAGGCGCAGGTCGACCGCTTCATGCTCAAGCTCAAGGTCGGCTACCCGACCATTGAAGAGGAGCGGCGCATCCTCGACCGCATGGCGCACTCCAACACCGAGATCCCCATCAACGCCGTGCTCCATCCCGATGAAATCATCAAAGCGCGTGAGATCGTTGATGAAATCTACATCGACGAAAAAATCAAGGACTACATCCTCAACATCGTTTTCGCGACGCGTGAGCCCGAAAAATACAACTTGGATATCAAGGACTATCTCCGCTACGGCGCATCGCCGCGCGCAACGATCAACCTGACCATGGGCGCCCGCGCCCACGCCTTCATGGAGGGCCGCGGCTACGTCACCCCGCAGGATGTCAAGTCCATCGCACAGGATGTCCTCCGCCACCGTGTCATCATCTCCTACGAAGCCGAGGCCGAGGAACTCACCAGCGAAGACCTAATCGAAAAAATCCTCTCTGAAATCCCGGTGCCGTAGGCACATTGCCGATTTCCGATTGATGATTGCCGATTAAATAGCATTGGGGTGCAGGCCGAATATGGACCAGAACGAACTCAAAAAACGAACGAAGCAATTTGCGTTACGCATACTCAAACTCACAGCAGCCCTCCCTAAGACGGTTGAAGCACGCGTTATCCAAAACCAACTGGCTCGCGCAGGAACCTCAGTCGCCGCCAACTATCGAGCGAGTTGCCGGGGTCGATCCCGCGCCGAGTTTATCGCAAAAATGGGCACAGTCATCGAAGAGGCCGATGAGTGTTGCTTCTGGATGGAATTGATTGTTGAAGGCAAAATGCTATCGGAAAGTAAAGTCAACGCATTGCTCCAAGAAGCGAACGAATTAACCGCCATCATGACGGCATCACGAAAGACGGCACAGAGCAAAAAATGAGGGCATTGCCGATTTTCGATTGATGATCGCCGATTAAAAAAACCATGAACCTAAGCAAACATAAAAAGAACAGCCCCGCTCCGACAACAGCCCAAACGCAGAAGCTTCCGGCTAATCAATCGGCAATCGGCAATCGGCAATCGGCAATCGATGGCTCTCTCGACCACAAAGAACTCCTCAAAAAAGTTCGCCGAATTCAGATCAGCACCAAGCACGCCGTGAACGACGTGTTTGCCGGACAATACCATTCCACCTTCAAGGGACGCGGGATGGAGTTCGACGAGGTGCGCGAATATGTGCCCGGTGATGACATTCGATCGATCGACTGGAATGTCACGGCCCGCACGGGTTCCCCGCACATTAAGAAGTTTGTGGAAGAGCGCGAGATGACCGTGATGCTCGTCGTCGACGTCAGCGCATCCAACCTGTTCGGAAGCTGCACACAACTAAAGCGCGACCTTGCGGCGGAAGTCGCCGCCGTGCTGGCCTTCTCCGCCATCCGCAACAACGACCGCATCGGGTTGATCCTCTTTGCGGAGGAGGTCGAAAAATATATCCCACCAAAGAAAGGCACCCGCCATGTGCTCCGCCTCATCCGCGAAATGCTCTCGCATGAGCCGCAGGGAAAGGGAACGAATGCCGCGCCCGCACTCGACTACCTTAACCATATCAGCAATCGCAAGAACGTCACCTTCCTCATCAGCGACTTCATGTTTTCCGACGAATACGAAAAACTGTTGAAAATCACCGCTCGCCGTCATGACCTCATCAGCGTGGTGATTGGCGACAAACGCGAAATCGCCTGGCCGGACATCGGCGTGATCAACTGGCGTGATGCAGAAACCGGCAAACACGTTCTCGTGGATAGCTCCAGCCGAAAGGTACGAAACCAGCTCGGGCTTGAACAGACCCGCCGCGCCGAAGTCATCGACGAAATGCACCGCAAGGCCGGCATCGACACCATCCGCCTCTTCGCCGGCGAGCCCTACGACCGGCAGTTCAGCCAATTCTTCCGAAAACGATCCCAACGTCGTTGACGTTTTGAACCACGAATGAACACGAATAAACACGAATTTAAAACTGTAGACGAGGCATCCTGCCTCGTTCGGCTGTTGTGTGGCGTATTGCTTCTTCTTTTCACAGGTTGCATCGAGTCGGCGGAAAAGGACCTCTGGGTTCCCGGAGAGCTGACCTTCAGCGTTGCCACTCCCGGTGGAACCATTTACATCGGGGATCCATATGAAGTTAGGTTTACTGCAATTTATCCCACAAATGGCATCGTTGATTTTCCGAAAATCGGAAGAGAGAAGGACATCGTTGTTCTCAACCGCAGCTGGAGCAAAGAACCCTTCACGAATGGCTACACCAAGGCAGTCGCAACGTATTCGATTACTTCATTCATTCTTGGAGACCATGTTATCTGCACCGATTCCGTTATCTATCGCCATGACGGAACAACCCAAACCAATCCCGTTTCAGAAACCGTTCTTTCAGTCGTAACCTCCCTCGAAGCCGATGCCCCCTCCGAGATCGCCGATATCAAGCCGCCCCACAAACTGCCGGGTCGCATCCCGCCCTGGATCTGGATGGTGCTGGGTACGGCTGCAATCGCATTTCTTGTCGGTTTAATCTCGTCCAAGCTCTGGAAAAACCGTGCAACGATCCTCCCTGCAGCCCCCCCCGTTCCGCCGCACGTCATTGCATTCCAAGCGCTGGCTGTTTTGAAGAACAAAGGGTTGTTGGAGAAGAATGAATGCAACCCGTTCTATACCAAACTCTCGTTCATTCTCCGCACCTATCTCGAAGGCCGCTTCGACCTCAACGCAACGGATGAAACCACGGAGGAGACGAATAAGATCCTTGAGATCGACATGGAAAATATGCTTGCCATTGTACAACCCGG
>JAOZKS010000197.1:0-2471 GCA_029935255.1 Pontiella sp. | reverse complement strand
AATTTGCAAAGGGCCTCCCCGACCGCACCACCATGGAAGCGGCCTTCGACACCACGAAGCAGTTTGTTGAACAGACCAAGCTGGTCGGCGAAACCGTCCCGAACACTGGAACTTCCTAATGCGACTGGCGAATCCATATTTTCTTTTACTTCTTTTACTGATCCCGCTATTGGTTTGGTTGCGACATGCCGTACGCAGCAAGTCGGCGATGCAGTTTAGCAGCCATAAAGTGCTGGATGGCTTGCCGATGAGCTGGCGAATACGGCTGCAGCCTATTTTGCCTGTTTTTTATGCGCTGGGACTGGCTTGCCTCGTCATTGCCTTTGCCCGGCCGCAACGGGGGCTCGACGACAGCCGCGTGCATACCGAAGGGATCGATATGATCTTGCTGCTCGACCTCTCGGAATCGATGGAGACGCAGGATTTCCATAAGCATGGTCGGCGCATGAGCCGGTTAGATGCCTCGAAAGAGGTCATTGAACGCTTCCTCAAAAAACGCCCGAACGACCGGATTGGAATGGTGGGCTTTGCCACCCTTCCTTATGCGGTTGCTCCGCTTACTCTCGACCACGGATGGCTGGCTCAGCGCATGCGGGGCCTGCATACGGGTATGCTCGATGGCAGCCGTACCGCCATAGGGGATGGCATTGCCTCCGCCGTCAACCGTCTGCGCGAAAGCGAAGCCAAGAGCAAAATCATTATTCTTTTGACCGATGGTGCCAGCAACCATGGAACCCTCTCGCCGGAAAATGCGGCCAGTGCAGCGGAGGCGCTCGACATCAAGATCTACACCATCGGGGCCGGTGGCGCACGCGCTGGATTCTTCATGCAGCGGCAGGAGGTCGATGAAACCACACTGAAAAAAATTGCGAAAACCACCCGGGGTGAATTCTACCGCGCCCGCGACCTCGAAACACTCGAGGCCGTTTATGAAGAGATCGATCTACTCGAAAAAACCGAGATCGAAGTGGAACGCTTTACGCGCTTCGAGGAACGAGCAACGAACTGGATCATCGTCGGTATTTTTCTTCTGGGACTCGAACAGTTGCTCTCGCTTTCGCGCATGGGGAGGCTGCCATGATTATGTGGGGTAATTCAGATATCCTGCTTTGGCTGGCCGCCTTGCTGCCGTTGCTGCTGATCACCGGACTCATGCTCAAACGGCGAACCCAACTGCTCGCCCGCATGGCCGAACGAGGACTTTGGCCCACGATGCTTCCCGGCTATTCGCCGAAGCGACAACGCATTAAAAACCTGCTCCGCATCATGGTGCTGGCACTGGCCATACTGGCGCTGGCTCGTCCGCAGTGGGGCTTCAAGTGGGAAGAGGTGAAGCAGCGCGGGCTGAGCATTATCGTGGCTCTCGACACCTCGAAGAGCATGCTGGCGCAGGACATCAAGCCCAACCGCCTGCAACAGGCCAAGTGGGGCGTACGCGACCTGCTGAACGAGCTTCGGGGCGACCGCATCGGACTGGTGGCCTTCGCGGGCGATGCCTTCCTGCAATGCCCGGCAACGATCGACTATGCCGCATTCCTGATGATGCTCGACGATGTCTATGCCGGGATTGTTCCCCTCGGCGGAACCGATCTTTTCCAGGCCTTGGAAACGGCGGTTGAGAGCTTTGAAAAGTCGGAAGAAAGCCAGGCCGATAAAGTGATTATTCTGATCTCCGACGGCGAGGGTCATACCGGCAACCCACTCGCCCTGCTCCCCAAGCTGAAGGAAGAAAACATCCGCGTTTTTGCCATCGGTGTCGGCACAAAGGAAGGTGAGTTGATCCAAACGAGCGATGGGTTTGTGAAGGATAAGGCGGGCAATGTGGTGAAAAGCTCGCTCAACGAAAGCATGCTGGAGCGGATCGCTTTTGAAACCGAAGGCTTCTACGTCCGTTCCGCACCCGGCGACTTCGGGCTAGAGCGGGTTTACCAGCAGGGCATCTCCGAATTGCAGCGGGAAGAACGCGAAGCCCGCATGTCGAAAAACTGGATCGAACGCTTCCAGTGGTTTGTGGGAGCCGCACTCCTTCTCTTGCTCATTGAGGCAGGCATTCGTCCCGTGAAGAAAGGAGGCCGGTCATGAAACCTTATTTGCGATGGTGTTTATCATTAACCGCTATTCTCGCCAGCGGAATATCGGCGGTCCACGCAGAGGACACCCCGCGGTCATCCATGCGCAAGGGGCTGAAGGCGTACAAAGCGGGCGACTATACCAACGCCGTCCAATCCTTGGAAAAAACCGTGCTGGAGTTCCCGGATATTGGAAACTACAACCTTGGAAATGCGCACTATCGCAACCGCAGGTTCGAGGCGGCAGAACGCGCTTTCAACGAGGCGCTACGGACCAGCGATCTCGACCTGCAGGCGAAGTCCTATTTCAACCGCGGCAATGCCCTGTTGGCCCGCACCACGGTGCTGGGTGGTCCTGATGAAATTAGCCTCGCCACCGAATTGGCCTTCCAGTCCATGGGA
>JAOZKS010000196.1 GCA_029935255.1 Pontiella sp. | reverse complement strand
TCAGATTGAACTGCATCATCAAACCCTCTTTCACTCGACATGCAAAGGCAGTCGGGCTGAGCGTGGTTTTGCTCATGAACTTGATATAGGCCAATAGCAGATAATAGATCATCGCCACCCACACCTGGGCCATGGCCCATTTTTCGAGGTGCCGAGGAAGGTCTTGATCTTCAGGTTCTGCTTAATTCCTTGAAGAAGAGTTCGATCTGCCAGCGCTGTTTATAGATAGCGCGATAGTCGCCGCAGCTAATCGGAAGTTGCTTGTAATGAAATGGTAGACCTTTCCAATTTCCTCGTCCTTGAAGACGACTAAACGCATCTTCGAGGGGTATTTCTTAGATGTTGCATACCCGTTGAGCTTGATGATCCGATCCGAAAGCACACCTTTCTTTCCGCCGTTGCTGTGCTGTCCGGAAATCGCCAAGGACTTGTTTACAATGCAGAGAGCGCTCATCAAGAGCTATTTGCGCATTCGAGAATCGCACTCACCAATCGATCCTGCCATGCTTTTTCGGAGTAGAACGAAACTTGCTCGAGGCAACAAGTTACGCATTGATCCCTGAACGCTCGATCCTCCACCATTCTTTTTATTGCAATGCTCAAGGCTTCGACGTTACGGGAAGGCACAACCAGCCCCTCGCGTTCGTTGACAACCGGACTCCCGGCTTCTCGTGTGACAATAACTGGGCATCCCGCCCCAATTGCTTCGGCGACAACCCCGGCGAATCCTTCAGATAAAGCAGGGAGAACCAGTACATCGGCCGATAAATATTCCTCTTTCATCTGATCACCGCTAAGCTGACCCAGAAAATTTAAATTTTTGCACTCGGGGATCTCTTCCAGATATCCAGAAAGACCGGCTACCCGAACATCTAGCTCAGGGATGCTGCTTTTCAACTGCGTTGCGGCGTGGGCCAAATAATGTAACCCTTTCCGAAGCGGATCTCTGCCGGCAAATAAAACCCGCCCTTTCACGGGCTTGTTAACACGCCCTTGGTAATCAATCGAACAACCATATGGAACGACTCTGATTTTAGCTGCGGCAGAAGGAGTGACAGCACAAACCCCTTCGGCAACCCATTCTGATGGGCAAGTCAACAAATCTGCCATGAAAACGGTCTCTTCCCATAATTTACGCTCAAATTCGATTGCACCTCGGTCTATCGTGCCCTCCCAATCTGGGAAAGAGGTTATCTCTTCCTCCATGATTTGATCCGTTATCGGACTAATAAAAACATCCACCACACTCAATGCCCCATGATCTTTAGCCCAGCGAACAAAATCCAGACCTTCATGATACATGGAGCAGACCACGTTTGCCCCCCGCAGACCCCATTTCTGCATTCTGGAAGACAACACCATGTGCCGTTGATGGTAGAGTTGAATCCCGGTTTTCCGAGAGCGGAAGAACTTCTGGGCTAACTCGATAAAAAAAGATCGATCCGTCGAATAAATCTTGGCCCGGGGAACGCCTTGAATATCCCATCTGGAAAAGTTCTTCCATAGCTCCGGCGCTCTGCGGCCAAGCAACTTTACAAATTTACCGATAAAACTTTCCGCTGATGAGTCTGTATATAAAGCGTTTAACATACCCGCACGGTTTAGCATTCGCGGAATACCGTAGCGGTGCCGAGCTCCATGCTGGCAAACAAGCACTTGAGGTAGTGGAGCTTGATTCTCTTGGGGTCCGCCAAGCATCGTTCGGTACACCTCTACAATCTGACGCGTTTTAATCGCCCAAGAATACTTAAACACCTCTCCCTTAAGATCGGCATCACTGTTCTCTTTTTTTAAATAAACACATTTAAGTAAATGCTCTACCTCCTCTTTCGTCGTATCATCATTAATCTGGACGGCCTTGAACTTATGAAGCAATTCTATCGCACCCCCGCCTCCATCTACCGGGAATGCAAGAATTGGAATGCCGCTGGCCACCGCCTCCAAGATCACTAGGCCAAATGGTTCATAATGGGATGTGAACAGAAAGGCATCTGCCGCTTTGTAATAATCCTGAGGGAAGGACGTGGACCCAGTCATGACCATTTTTCCAGAACTCAGAAGATCCGCATTCCGCTCAAGCATTCCGCCGTATTCAGGCCCATTTCCCACGACAACAAGAACCGTGTCATCAGGAAGCATACCTCCTATTCGCTCAATTCGGTCAACCCCTTTCATGCTACGGTGCAAACGTCCCACCCAGAGCAATATTTTCTTTTCTACTGGAAGTTTAAGCTGCTTACGTAATGCGTGCCTCGCGTCCTGATCAACCGGAGAGAAACGAGTTAAATCAACTCCATTTTGTATATGGCGGATTTGATTTGAGGGGTATCCGGCATCAATCCAGGTTTTAATGGTAGGTGTCGAAATCCCTATTAGCATGTCAGTAGTTTTCTTAAGAAGAAGCCATGCGATGCGGCGCGTGGAACGCCCCACCGGCAAATGGGTATGCATGACCATAGGTATTTTCAGCTGTAAAAAAACCAGCCGAGGCCATAAAATACCGTCATGGGAATGGATAATATCCGGGGCTATTCGCCGTATGGATCGTCCCAGCAGAATAATCCCTCTTGCTGCCTGCTGCGATGACTCCAATCCTAAACATATGCTATGAGGTGCCAAATCGTTGGCAATGTAGGACGGAGAGCCATACAGAAACAATATCCACGATTCTACCCCCGTCCTGCGCTGCTCACGAACCAGTGCCTCAGCAACACGCAATGAGCCGCCGGTATCGGGGTTGTCTCTCTGACAAATGTGAATAACTTTCATAGTTTCAACAGGGTTAGTTAATCCCCCGACAACCTCCCGAACGCACTCTTATCCACCCAAACAAATCCAAAGAACTTCTTAAAATACTCCACATACCCCGCACGATACACTCTTGAAAACGGGTACTTAAACGGGCGCAAGCTTTGCCATGCAAAATTTTTCCACAAACCAAACATAAGCACCGCACGCTCCTTCCCGGACAGATCCTTGCACCGGAGTATTCTAAACCTCGTGTACAAACTTTCGCGCGGGAAAAAAAAGGGTTCTTCCCTCAGTGCCACTTCCGTTTCGCTTCCATCCCAGACCCCGAGATAACAAAGCGTACGCTTCACATGAACCACCTTCTTGCACAGGCACGTTTCAACAAAGAAATCCCAATCGGAAAGTATCGTATTACTGTCAAACTCGCCGATCTCATGGAATAGTTTACGTGTGAAAAGGATCGCCGAGGGAATGCAGCTATTGGCATAGGAGAGATTCCATATATCCGCCCCATATCCCGCATTACGAGTTTCGGTGAGCGGAAGATCTCGGAAGGTTTGTTCAATACCTTCTGGATCGGTTTCAAGCATAAACTTCTCAACGTCGACCACCACAAGCGTGTGGTCATTAACCAAAGGAACCGTCGCAGACAGAAAATCTAAATGCAACAAGTCGTCATCGCAAAGAGGCTTTATCAGGTCGTGGGAGCAATGCTTTAAACAGCGATTGATGTTGCCGGTAAACCCAGCATTCTCTTCGTTCGTGCATACTTTAAGACGAGCATCCTGAATGGATGCTAACGCATCCTTAGCCGCATAATCACCCCCGTTATCGGACACCACCACTTCAAAGTTTGGATAGCGTTGCGCTAACGCCCATTCGCAAGTACGTTTTAAAATTTCTCCACGTTCTTCGGAATCTAAATAAGTAATGATATATATGGATACGGCGGGTGCGTTGTTCATTGAATCTTTTCCTTTTAAACTGACGAGGCTTCTTCCACAGCATTTATCAACCGAGCTTTCCATGCATTCATTGAGAAATTAGATGCTTGATTTAACGCCCCGCAAGCGAGCTCATTGCGTATGCCTTGGCTACCAATAACATGTGCAATCGCATCGGCAAGGGACTCGGCATTGCCGGCGGGTATGGTTATGCCGCATCCGGGCTTAAAATCCACCCCGCTCTCTCGAGTAGCAATAACGGGGCAGCCACAGGCCATCGCTTCGAGCAACACTCCTGCCTGGCCCTCTGATAACGAAGGCAGCACAAAAACCTCGGCTTGTTCAAATTCGCGGCACATCTGATCCATAGGAACATTCCCCAAGCAGTTGAGTTCATCCCGGTTTTGTATCCACCCCAGCTCACTGCTAGATACTCCAGCAACACGAACATCAATATTCACTCCCCGAGCTCTAATCATTTGAGCGGCGTCGGCTAAATAATGGAGTCCCTTTCGCAGGGGTTCCCGCCCGGCAAAAAGCACACGACCTGCAACGGGATTTTCATTAATCGAATCGCGAATACGAAGGCTGCTCCCGTAGGGAACAACGCGAATCTTACCGATACATTCCGGACTGTATTTGCGGACCCCCTCCGCAACCCAGTTTGATGGGCAAAGAATGATGTCGGCCAGTTCAAAGCTTCGCCGGAAATGGTTTTCGATATCTTCGACTCTGGCCGCGCTAGACTGGCTTTTCCCGAGATAACGCACGGATTCGTTCTCGATGATCCGCTCTGTCCCCGGATGTACAAAAATATCGACTATAAGCTTAGCCCCTTGCTCTTTTGTATACTGAAGAAAATTAAATTCCTCACCACACATGCTATACACAACATCAGCATGCTGAAGACCTCGCTTCTTGTAGTTTCTGGACAATCTGTTTGATCGGTTAGGAAATATTAGGTTATCAAATGAATATATTTTATTCTCCGGAATATCATTCGGATTTCTTGATACAAGAGCGTCCAGATACGAAAGTTTTATACCACCAGCCTTCAATTGTTGAGCCATTTTCCCGACAGGACTATACACCGATGAATCCGTATAAAGAGCCTCCAGTATACCTGCCTCCTCAAATATCCTTGGGATAGCGTAACGGTGTCGCGCTCCACGCTGACAAACCAAAACACTGAAATTAAAAGTGCTACCGCTCATGGTGTAAGAACCTCTGGCTCAGAATCGTAGTCATGATGCGTTTCAGCACGTTCTAAACGAGGCTTAAGTTTAGCCCAGTATAAGACAGGATAACCAAATGCAAAAAAGTAGACCCATTGTGAAACCAATACGCTATGGGTTGCGTGAGAAATGGCAGACATGCTGGTTCCCAGCAGATACACATACAATAACTGCGCCATAAAATATCCCGTCATGGCATGCCGGTAAAGTACACCCATCATCCATCCAATCAGAAGAAACTTAATGAAACCAAACCACCCAAAAGAGGAAAATGCGTCTGAGTAGCCTGTAGAAACTGATCCGACCGGAGCTCGGTGTCCATATCGTTCATGGGCCAATTTTTGGGGGCGAAATTCG
>JAOZKS010000577.1 GCA_029935255.1 Pontiella sp. | reverse complement strand
CACGGCATTGGAATTAACCATGGCCGGTATCCCCGGTCCTTTCACGATGAAAGCCTCGCGAATGCCCCCTTCGTAGAGCCACCCTTTCCCAGTACGCAGGGGATAGTTAGAGGTCGCCAGTTCGCGACCGCTATACCCGCCCCGGTTGGAGAGCCCGCCGTTGTCGGCGGTAAAGATGAAGATCGTATTGCCGGCAAGCCCCAACGCTTCAATCTTATCCATCAGCCGGCCAACATTCGTGTCCACGCTTTCGATCATCGCGGCATAGACCGGATGATCCTGCCGCATTTTTTGCTGCCCAACCCCCGCTGAAATATATTCAGGCAGATCGCCATAGTCCATGGTGGCGAGCTTGTTCGTGTATTTCGTGACCAAGGCGGACGGTGCCTCGTAGGGGGTGTGTACGCCATAGTGGCTCATATAGAGGAACAGGGGCTTGTCGGCATTCCACACCATCCAGTCGAGCGCCTCATCGGTTAAGCGGTCAGTAATATATTCGCCGCTTTCTCCCGCAGTATAGGTCCGCATGTAGCTGCTTCCCGTGATCCGGTCGGTCACCATTCCACCGACCGGCGTGGTGTTGTCGAGGAAGAGTCCCGCTTTATCGGTTTCGTCAGACGGTTGGCTACCGTATGGGTAGAAATAAGAAGGGGGTGAACCCGGTGCGCCCCCGGTGATGTTGATGTCAAAACCTTGATTCTGAGGGAGTAGATAGGTTTCATGAGAAATGTGCCACTTGCCACCGAAAAAGGTTTCATAGCCACCGGACTGCAACGCTTCGCCGATCGTGACTTCTTCATCAATAAGATCCGGCGCATCGGCGGGCACGGCACTCGCTCCCGGAAAGCGGCCGGTCATTAGGCCGTAGCGCGAAGGCAAACAGCGCGGGTGGGAGGCATAGCCCTGGGTGAAACGCATGCCATTCTGTGCCAATTCATCGATGCGCGGCGTTTCATAGAATTCCGACCCCTGGATGGAGAGATCCATCCAGCCCAAATCATCGATCACGATCAGCACAATATTGGTCTGGCTGGTTTGCGGTTCCGGCGGACCGGACAGCACGTTGATTCGCAAGGTGGCGCTGTTGGTTCCGCTGATGCCATCGGTCACCAACACCGTCCAATGATTGGTTCCGAGATCGTCGAGCAATGGCTTGCCGGAAAGTTCACCGTCGGCGGCCACCGACAACCATGCCGGGCCGTTGGTCTTTGAAAAGAACATCGTATCGCCGTTTGGGTCGGAGGCGTTATCGGCCAGCGTTCCGGCATAGACCAAATCCTGAACCGCAGCCCCCTCCACCACGGGATCGCTTTCAAAAGCCGGGGGTTGCGGCGAGGCGCCAAGCTCCGAAAACAGCAGGCCCACCCCGCCCATCGTGGTTTCCAGCGAGAGGCTGTATGCGGAGCTCAAGCTGCTTCCTGCAACATTTGCAACATGCCCGAGATAGCGCTTTGCCGGTGTCTCGTTGGAATAGTCTTCCGTACTGGAAA
>JAOZKS010000576.1 GCA_029935255.1 Pontiella sp. | reverse complement strand
CGACCGGAACCGTAAAGGAAGGCAAGAACGATCGCACCGATATTACAGTGGGCATTAACTTCCCGCTGACGCAGAATTTTGTACTGAAGGCGGACTATCAGTTTCGCTACAGCGAGGCGATAAACAACCCGAACAACATGTTCAACCTTGGCATGGGCTGGGTCTTTCAATAAAACGGAGTGCATGAACCTCGAAGCCCGCACCGTTTCAGCAATGATCCACATCTACTGCCGCGCCCACCACGGCGCGGCAAAGGATCTTTGCGGGGGTTGCGCTGGGCTTTTGGTTTATGCGCAGGAACGTATTGAAAAATGCCCGTTCGGGATTGATAAGCCCGTCTGCAACCAATGCACCGTGCATTGCTATGCATCCGAAAAGCGCGATCAGGTTAAAACCGTCATGCGCTATGCCGGTCCGCGCATGCTCTTGCGGCATCCCATCCTGGCCGTGCGCCACCTTATTCGTTCACGGTTCTACTCCTCGGGATAGCGTTCGAAGTAGACCAAACCCTCCGTGTTGCAGATCGTAACGATGTAGGGCTCCATCAGTTTTCGGCCAATCCGCGCCGGGGCATTATGGATCGGGAGTACCAGCGTGGGGACACTGCGGAAAGAAAGGTGCCCCGCCTTGACCTGATAGGTCGAGCGAACCTTCACATCCCCGCGTGCAAAGCTGTAGTCGCCCGCAAAATCAAGCATGATGGGCTCGGAGTGAGAATCGACTTCCCCCTCGATCGCCAATCCATAGTTGCGGATGGGGATGATCTGGGCCACATCGGCCAGTAGATCCTCATGCGGAACATAGGGGATCGTGGAGGAAAATTTGACGACGTTGTTTCTCAGGTCGATTTGGACATATTCAAAGTTGCGGAGGTTGTCGTATCCCAACACGGCATCGATGTGGGGATCGTGGATTCCGCGTGCCAACGGGCCGAGTGAACCCTGAGCCATGCGGATATAGAAGGGCACGTTTTCCATGAAGAGATTGTCGATCCGCAACTGGGTAACCACGCCGGCATAGGCATTAACGTTGCCGGTATTGTAGCCGCCCCGATACGGGAACATTTTGTCATCAAGGCCAAAAAAGAGGGCGTTGAACTCCTCCGAGGTTGAAAATTCCAGCCAAGAGGTGGGGGAGGTGAAATCGAGCAGGGCGCTCATTTTGGAGCGTTTGGCTAGACCCCGTATCTTGATAACCGGAATATTGTCCTGTTCCAGTTTTGCCGTCGTTAGATGATTGGGATGCAGGCGGCAATGTCCGGAATAGGCAATCCCTCCCTTGATGGGGTAGACCGAAAATCCGTATTGCTGCGGAGGCCGGGCTTTCGCCAAAGCGGCGCTTTGCTGGCGTTCCGAAAGAAAGGATTCCTTCGGTAAATTTTTTGAACTCGTGCAACCTGCAAGGAATGCTGCGCCTATAACAGGGAGGGCATACTTGAATATCATCATGGTTATTGTCCTTTTTTATAGGCAGGGGCCCGGTGGTCGTAGA
>JAOZKS010000195.1 GCA_029935255.1 Pontiella sp. | reverse complement strand
ATTCGCCCTTCGTATCCCCGCCTTTTCAACCCGAGCGATAGCGATGCACCCATCAGGCCAAGACCAAGAATAGCTATGTTTTTCTGTTCGTCCATATCGAGTTCCAAGGGTTAAAAAAAAATATGAAACCGTAGTTTCCAAGGTTTGAAAATTAATTCAATCAAAATCCCGAATGCGGGAGCCGGATTATGAAGTATCATTCGCGCGGTCGAAGCGTTTTATATGTCCACGGCCATTAACGCGATGGTTTCCTTGTCGAGGGCGCGGGTGTAGTATTTCAGTTCGTCGATGACTCCCGAAGCTTTGGAGTCGTCGGGTCGCGCGCCGATCCATAGGTCGTATTCATTTTTTGCCAGTGGCCCGACGGTTCGGGCAAAATCGAGTTTTCCGTCGATGTAGCACTGGAGCAGGTTGCCGTCGTAGACGCGTGCAATGTGGTGCCATTTTCCATCGACGATACGGGTTTTGCTGTCGTTGCAACGGATCAATTCCCCCTCGGCGGTATGGGCCGAAAAATGAAGGGTTCCCTGAGTTCGCTCAACCCATGTGTCGAACCGGCGGGTGGGCGTGGTTTCGGGATAGACCTCGCCGCACTTCCAGAAAAGGGTGTGGTTGAGATCGGCATAGAGGTCGAGCTTCACCCATGCGGTGAGGGTGTAGGCCGCTGAATTAAAGTATTCCGCATGCTTGATGACGACGGGTTGGGCTGCATTAAAGCGGATGGCTTTGCCGCTATAGCCATTCGTCCATTTCAGGGTTTGCGGAACGGAAGCATGGTTTCCGCCCATCCTATCCGCCGCCACGGTGCCCTTCCCTTCATCAAACTTCCAGTAGCCCGCCATGGCCGATTTTTTCTCGGCGGTGTGACAAGAGACCAACAGAGACACGACCCCCAGCGCCAGTGCGTGGTTTACAACATGTTTCATAACCAACCCTCCATTCGTTATTTACTTCCACAGTTCCCTATAAGTCCAACGGACCTACGGTACAAAATCGTTTTGATTTATTCAATCCGGAATCAACCTCTCGCACTCTTAAATCGGAGCCGGTTTATCTTCGAGTAGGATGGGGACTCCCATGTTTCCGGTCGATATTTTATCGCCTTTATCATCGTTGTACCCCACCCCCTCTCAGAACCGGACAAGCAGCTTTCCCACATCCGGCTCCTCGGCGTATCCTTCAGCATGCCTCCTCCCTACGGAACGGGTTCAGGTCTTTGCGGATTTTCACAGTTGGCCAGTCCAGCAGGACAAGAACCTGATTGAATTGATCCCAGTTATACCCCTTACGCTGGCTCTTGCGGTTGAGCCATTTATACAGGATGTGTGTGGCGTAGTAGCGATAGTCACTGCATGCGTCTGTGTTGTCCGTTATGGCGTATCCACCTCCAAAAGATGGATGAAAAACTGGATATCCACAGCCGACGCTCGGCACTGACACTCATGAAGGACTACAAAGCCGAAGACAAGATTCTCACGGGACTGCTCTTCATCGACCCCGACTCGCGCGAAATCCACGAGAGCATGAACACCACCGGAACCCCGCTACGGAACCTTACGGAAAAAGAACTCTGCCCCGGCTCGGACCAGCTCGAAAAAATCAACGCGATCCTGCGCTAACACTCCAGCAGGTTGAGCCAGCCCGATTCAAGGTCGAGCACCGCGCAGGTATTGGGCGTGCCGCGTCCGGTGGTGCCGGGATTGATACAGCGAGTCCGGCCCACGGTATAATCGTGGACCTCGTGCGAGTGTCCGGTGAGCACCAAGTCAAATGCCCCTCCATCCACGGTCTGGTGGAAAAGCGCGCGGTCGTCGCTATGCAGCAATGCAATTTTCTTCTGCTCAAGTTCCACCTCCCCGTACCGACCGAGCAGGTTTATGCCCACATTGGACGGAAAAAACTTCCAGTCAGAGGAATGGAGATCGACGTTCCCGAAGACCGCGTGGACTTGGATGTCTAAGGGATGGAAAACGCCGGCGAGTTCTGCGAGCACGTCGACCCCGCCAATATCACCACAATGGAACACGGCCCCAACCTTCGCCCACACGAACTGCTCTGCCGCGTTTGCTGTGGCAGGAAGATTTCCATGGGTATCGGATAGGATTCCAATTTTCATCTGTTTCTTTCTATCGAAGATGTCCGGTGCGGCAAAGGAAGTTCCTCTAATTTAGTGTCGATTCAAAGAAGGGGGTGGTTTAATTTCCTTCGGGATTTAAGGAGAAAACCATGATCAAGGCAAAAGTCGTAGGCGCTGGTGGGTATGGCGGAGTGGGCATAACGGAATTAGTGTTGCGGCATCCGGAAGCGGAGATTGGCTGCCTCGTGAGCCTCTCGGATACGGGCCGGAAGATGAGCGATGTATTTCCACACCTGCGGGGCTTCTGCGACGAGGTCATCGTTTCCCCCGGCGACCCGAAGACGGAGGAGGAATACGATGTGGTTTTCTTTTCCACCCCTGATGGAGTGGGCATGCAAAACGCCCCTGCGGAATTAGACCGGGGAGCCAAGGTGATCGACTATAGCGGCGACTTCCGGTTCGGAACCCCGGAACAGTATGCCGAGTATGCCAATTTCATCGGTCTCGACCCCATCCATAAAGCACCCGCCCTGCTGATGGAAACCGTCTACGGTCTACCCGAGCTGCATGACATTGACGATACACAACAGCTCGTGGGCAATCCCGGTTGCTTTGCCGTAAGCTGCGCCCTGGGTCTTGCCCCCGCAGTTGCGGCAGGCTGCATCGATGTGAAGAGCATTATCTGCGACTGTAAAACGGGGGTTTCCGGTGCGGGGAAAAAGCCCAATGCTGCTTTTCACTATCCCAACCGGTACGACAACATGAATGCCTATAAACTGGCCGGACACCAACATGTGGTCGAGGTGGAACAGGAACTGAGCGCGCTCAGCGATGAAGAGGTACAAATCACCTTCACGGCCCAAGTGGTTCCGGTCTGCCGGGGAATTATGTCCTCCCTCTATGCCACGCTGGATGGCCAATCGGCAGACGAGATGCTGGAAATCTACCGGGAGTTCAACAAAGACAACCCCTTCGTGCGGATACAGGATGCGACCACTCCAGCGAGTATTGCCGATGTGCGGGGCACCAATTATTGCAACCTGACCGTCGATGTGGATGCACGGAACAACCGGTTGCGGGTGATTTCGCACATTGACAACCTGATGAAGGGTCAGGCTGGCAATGCGTTACAAAACATGAACCTACTGTTCGGCCTAGATGCTGGCACAGGTCTTGCTCTTCCTGGGCAGTATCCATAAAGGATACAGAAGAGACCACCCAGGCCATGAATAGATATATTAAACTGATCATAGCGCTGACGACAATTGCTGGGTACTACCTGCTATTACGCTACATCGCACCGAGCCGAGAGCCCTACTTCATTCTAGGGATTGGTCTGGTCGGCTATCTGGCATGGCTTTATGGCATGACCGTTGGGCTGGTCGCCGCTCTGATGCTCGTACCCACCACAGCACACATCTACAACCAATTTGAAATCTCCACCAGCTACACCACTTTTTCCGGTTCCCCTGCATACCTCGCAATCGAAATACTCGCCGTCGTCTCGTTGGGCCGATTGCGGAACAATACCAAAATGCTCTCCAAAAAAGAGGCGGCATTGGCCGATGCCAATGAAAAGCTCCAGTCGGCGCTAGCACAGGTTCAGGAGTTCGGCGGCATGCACTGCCTCTGCACCGACTGCAAGAAGATCCAGGATGACGACGGGCAGTGGAAACGGATCGACACCTACCTCATGGAAAAAACAAAGGTCGAATTCAGCCATGGAATCTGCCCCGGTTGCGCAACCCGCTACGGGAAACAGCTGGAGCAGAGCACTCCGAAGGCCCTTTAAGGTTCAGGTGCCCAATGGCTCCGGTCGAAGTGCGAGGAGAGAGTCCGGGTTCACCGAGTCGGGCGCCATCGATCAAACCATGTATGCCGAAACCGGACGCGATAAAGTGGCTCATGAAACTTTTGACCGCGCCGCAGGAATGCTTGAACGTCTTGGAAAAACAATACGGATTATCGAAGCCGCAGCGATCAGCCACTTCCGCCAGCGTGAGTGACTGGTGTGGATCTTCTTCGACCACCTTGCGCATCACAACCGCAAGGCAAGGCCCACCGAACTCCAGCCTCGGCCCCACTTCGGGGATAATCACACGCATCCCAAAATGCGAGTTTTGTGCATGATGCCGCAAACCATATCAGTTGCATAACAACTTGAGATTATTGTAGATTTTCCCCAATTATAACTAATATTGGAGAATCTAAGCTATGAAACTTTTATACTTTTGCCCCTTGTGGGGAAGTGAAGAAATGGAATTCGAAACCTTCTGCGCCCAAGTGGTGGAAGCAGGCTATGACGGGGTCGAAACCAGCCTGCCCTTAAACGACCGCCCCCGAACCGATGCCATGATCCAGACCATGGGAAAATACGGCCTGCGCCTGATGGCCCAGCATTGGGAAACCGTCGCTACGGATCTCGACGAGCATCTGACCGAATACCGCAACCGCCTCGAATGGCTGGCCGCCGCCAACCCGTTCCGGATTAATTCGCAGACCGGGCGCGACTGGTTCGGCTTTGAAGAAAACAACCGCATCATCGATGTCGCCAACGAAATTGCACAATCTACCGGCACTGAGATTCTGCATGAAACCCATCGCGGAAAATTCAGTTTTTGTGCCGCCACGACCGCGCGTTTTCTGGAACACCGCCCCGATCTTCGTATCACCGCCGACTTCTCGCACTGGTGCACCGTTTCCGAATCCCTGCTCAAAGACCAGCAAGCCTTCATTGATCTGGCGATATCCCGCACCAACCATTTCCACGCCCGCGTCGGCCATCCCAGCGGCCCGCAGATCAACGATCCGCGCGCACCGGAATGGGCGGAGGCACTCAAAGCCCACCTCGGTTGGTGGGATGCCATCGTGCGAACGCACCGCGAGCGCGGTTCCGAATTTCTGAGCATCACGCCAGAATTCGGCCCCTACCCCTATATGCAGCTGCTGCCCTACACCCAACAGCCCATCGCCAACCAATGGGACATCAATCAATACATGCTCGAGTTTCTTCGCGAACGCTTTGCTCCAACAGAAGAAAACCAATGAGCGTGGATTACAGCCTGACCGGCCCCGAAGCCCTGCATGCCGTTGAAAAAGGGCTGGCCTTCGACCTGCTCAACGAACTGAAGGTTGCCCCGGAGCAGACCGCTTTTGACGAATTCTAAAAGGACACCATGACGACCCTAAAAAAAACCACCCTGGGACCGGCCCCTTGC
>JAOZKS010000575.1 GCA_029935255.1 Pontiella sp. | reverse complement strand
CGAGAAACTCCTGCCCGTTTCGCAACCTGCTTCATGGTAACCATACGTTTTTTCTCCACTAAATATTTACTAACTCATGTTATTCTGACGGCGTGGCGTTAGCAAGTTTATCTGGATTATTCCCCAAAACGGCAGAACAGGATGAGAAGGCCGTTGAGACCCGCCCCAATACATTGGACTACGCTTAACCCCGATTTTAGGACCACCGGCTTAAGTAAATCCTGCGTCCTTAAATTGTAAGCCTCTTTTCGCCTATCTCCTTAATAGGATTACAGGGTGTGACTTATTTAGAAAACTCAAGATACCTCCAAAACAAAAAAACATTTGACAACATGGAAGCAATGAATTACATTATCGGAGTAACTCGAGTTAGCGATACTCGGTTTGTATTATATAAATGTGTAGAGGATGGGCTTGGGGCAATTGAGGCACCTGAGCCGATTAAATAAACAAAAGGAGAATGAAGATGAAAAAGATAGCAATTCTTGTTGCGGCAATGACCGCGCTGACGATGGGCGTATCCGCCGAACAGCTTGACCTTTGGAACATGAGCGATGCTTCAGGAACAACGTTCGACGGTCTGGTGAATAGCGGTTCATTGAGCACTAGTTTTACTACTGATAGTACTGGCGCCACGGATGGAAGCGGATCTTTTGTTATTCCCGGGGATGGAGGAGAAACAAAAACCACTGGAGCCTACTCGTCCCTACTTTTGGCTTCTGCAGGGACATATACACTAAGTATGAACCTTGCGGGATGGGATCTCACGGACGCAACTATCGGAGATGAGATTGAATACCTAATTAAAGATGATAACGGTCAAGCTCCAATCAAACTTTATATAAGCAAATATGATGCTACACAAACCCGGCTCAAACTAGTTTGTGGTAATGTGGGTGCTACTGATAAAATTCGTAACGAATATTACGGTTTAACCGGAGGAGCAACGGCTCTAAGTGTGTATTGGAATTCGGCAACTGGAGAAGGTGGAGGAAATATTGGGACTAATTCCTACAGTTGGGCTTCCGGTATAGGCTTCACTACCGTTGACCTTAAAAAGAGTGTTTTAGAAACAGCGGGTACTTGGGGTTCAGCTACGTCGTCGGTTAGCATCGATTCGATTGGCTTAAGCGTGATTCCGGAACCGGCTACGCTGGGTCTGGTTGTTGCGATGGGCGGGGGAATCTTGTTCATTCGCCGCAGGTTGACGATGTAAGCCTTTTCGGAAGATTATTCCCGAATATCCCCGTTGGCCCGTGCTGCCGGGGATTTTTATTTGTTTGAACATGAAGGGTGCATGTATTGTTTCTGTGCCACAGATTGCAAAAGGATAAAATCATGAGGTCGGTTATGCTTGCAGTTGCACATCACCGTCGCGAACGAACAGGCGGTAAAGGATCTAAAATAGTGAAACTGCTCTCGTTGGCCTGCGCCATCTGGATCGGCCTATGTATGCAAGGCGGTGCGGAAAAACCCAATGTGCTGTTCCTTG
>JAOZKS010000574.1 GCA_029935255.1 Pontiella sp. | reverse complement strand
CTGGAAACCCCGCGAATTCCAGAGGCTTTGAACCCTTCGAATTGAAGGTTTTCAATCCGAATATGCTCATTCCCGCCCGTCAGGTCAAAACCCACATCCAGAACGACTCCGCCGGCCATGTTTTTGGACCAATCAATATCCGCCGGTTTTTTATAGTAGATCGTTGAACCCGCCGGATCATAATACCACTCGCCTTCTGCATCCAACTCCTCCAAAACGTTTTCAAGATAAAAACCCCACCCAACATCGTATTTCCTTCCGTTCTGATAAAGTGGCCCAGTGAAATATAGAATTTTATTTTCATTATCCCATTTCTTTACATCTAAAATGGAATTTTCCCAAGCAGCCGCACAAACCACACATCGGGCACGCGTCCAATGCCCCGCATCCTTTAAACCTCCCACCACCAGCATGTGCGAAAAATCCGGATGGTTTTTGAGCTTATCCGTGATTTTAGCCCACCCGTCGTTTTCCGTATCCCGGTTTGGATAACGAGCCAGGGTTTGTTTGGTGCCATCGATAAAGAACGCTGTAATCTCCTCTGCGAGCGGGGCCTCCCAAATTCCATCTCCATCCTCATCGCTCCAGCCGGTAATGCGCTTGGTTCCACGAATAATCGGACGCTCTCCCGTTCCATAAGCCGTAAATATCACCGGGCTGTTCGCAGAGCCCTTCATGGAAGTAGATTTAAATGATTCCCGAAAAACGGTTCCGCGTTTCAGATGAAAAGTTACCCCTTCCTTAATTGAGCAGTCTGCCACATCCGACAACGAATTATAGGGCATCGACAGAGTTCCTCTCTCCTCCCCGGTATACTCCGGATCAAAATAAACCGCCTCATTTTCCAAGACCGTGGCATCCGCGGACATCCCTGCCGCACCAGCCAATAAAATTATAATTAAATGCTTCACGCATCCCTCTACTTTCAGTTTAATAACACGTGTTATTAAATAAACAAGGTTATATTTCCATCTTTCTGCTTTCTAATTCCCTGTCGAACGCAGATCACCCATCAGCGTCCCGTTCCATTCGTTTCCGCATGATTCCATAGAAAATCCAGAGAGATCCTTTTGCACGGTTCTTTGTTCTTATCTCTATCGGTCTTTAGGGTCTGTATGCAATGGGCCATTGACCCTTGGCTTCTTTTTTTCCGAAGATAATATCTGCCACGGATCCAATACTCGATGGGGTTACTCCGAACTGAACGATTACGTTTTTAGCCGACTTGGGAATACACTGGATTTCGTAAGGCGTGTTAACCACGAGAAGTATTTTTTTACCTCTCTCGATCAGTTTTTTCACCAGCTCTGAATTGGACCTGATTTCGCTTCTGTAGAACCAGTTCGTCATGATGATCAGGTCAAAGTCGTCGCAATGGTCAAATACGGTTTGCTCCTCTTCGGGGGTGGCAACCGCACGGGTTTCAATGTAGCTCAATTCACTTGAGTAGCGGCTCAGCTTGTCATAGACGATTCCAGAATACCAATTATAGTCCTGC
>JAOZKS010000194.1 GCA_029935255.1 Pontiella sp. | reverse complement strand
AATTGGATATAATGACGCTATTGGCATCAGAAATCGCGCCTATGGTTAGGAGGTTAGTTCCGAAGTTCCATGTGGCATTTTCTCCTGTCAGCGTGAAGTTCAATCCACCCTCCACATTGTCCAAATTACTGATCTCTCCGCCAACTTTGAGGCTTGCGCCATTTGTGTAGGAGAATCCGTCCATGGCGGCATCAAAATTAGACTTCATGAAAAATGTTCCGCCGCCTCCTATCAGGAGGCCATTATTGTTAGTGGCTCCAAGAATGGTGAAACCTGTAGAAACGATCAGCGTGCCCCCTTCGTCGATAAATACCCTATTGCTGGAGTTGACTGCAGATCCAATTTGGAGCGATTGAACTGTAAGTTCAATCGCGTTTGTTTTTACGCCATCGAAGTAATTAGTGATGATTAATCCATTATCCGATGTAGTTTTTCCAACGTAGGTATCACCCCATTCAAAATCATCAATTCCCACGACGTAGCGTTGGTTCTCAATATAATGATCCGTCTGCGAAAAGGCACTCCCCGCTAAGCCCAGCACACACGCAATACAGATCCACCCACCCGATTTAATCCATCGATTCATGACGTTCTCCTTTTTAATATAAACACCCCAACTATAACGCAGATGCCATGCCAGATTGGTTCCCGTGGGCGAATGCCCTTCCAATCTTCGGAAAGTCTAAAAGATGGCGGGGTTTGGGAACAGCCTTAAGAAGCTAAAAAATCAGCTGAGGATTTAAGAGGGGATGGGCGTAGTACGGGGGGCATCCTGCCCGTTGCGGTAGAGGGCGGTAGAGGGCGGTAGTGCGGCGCCTATGTCACGTAGTACGAGCCTCTACACTAAAACGCGTAGACGAGTTTGGCGGAGAGGTTGTGGGAGTTGAATCCGTCGCCGAAGAGTTCGTCGAAGTCGAGGCGCAACAGGACGTTTTTGGGTCCGTGGCGTGTCGTGTTGAAGAAGGTGAAGCCGAAGCCCGCCCGGAAGAGGTCTTCATCGAGCATGGGGTGGGCGAGCTGATAGTCGTTGTCGCCTCCTTCGAGGCTGAAGTTCATGTTTCCGGGCTCGGGATTAAATTCATGCAGCCAGTGGAATCGGCCTTCGAAGATGAAATCGACCGTCTCCATTGTATGATTATTGAGCATGGAAATGTTGAGTCCAAGGCTGGAGCGGAGCGAGTCGGCATCGAAGGCATCCATGTTGCGTGGAACGGCGGTGGTGCTGGTTTCTGAATAGGCATCCTGTTCATACATGGAATATTGAATGGAGGCCTCCGGCGTGAATACGGTTCCGCCTTTGGTGTCGACGAGGGCGTAGCCTCCACCTAAATAGGCGCTGAGCAGCTGGGCATCGAACTCGCCGTTGAGGATGAACGGGCTGGCGGTGCGGGTTTCGACTTGGTTGAATCCATAAGCAATGCCGCCATCAATGTAGCCGCGCGCGGTTCCAAAGGTACTGTAGAGTGCGCCTTGATAGGCGTTGATATCCTCTGTGGCATCGCTATTGAGCTCGGTGGAATAGCGCCCGGCCCCGCCGCTCAAGCCAATGAGCAGGCTTCCAAAACTGTGATCCACACCAATCATACCGCCGTGCAGGGTGGAATCGTATGAGGAATTGAGGTCCTCGGCATCGTGGCTGAAGAACTGGCCGTAGTATTTGGCCCAACCGCGCAGGTCGTTGTTTTTATTCGGCCCTTTGGCTCCTGCGGGAAGCCGGAGTCCTTCGCGGAAGTCTGTGCCTCGGGAGACGGACTGACCCACCGCCGCATTGAGCCCCATCAACGTGGTTTGGAAGGTGTTCGGGGTGGTGAAGTAGGTGCGTTCCACGGCGGGGCCGGAAATGTCGGGATCATCAATGGAGTTAATGATCGCGTTCATGGTTGAATTGTTAATGGTGTCCAACTCATCTGCCAGATCGCCGAATTGGCCGTCCGCGTTCCAGTAGTTTCTCAAGGTCTCCGTGGTAAACTGGAAGCGCAAGGATTGGTTCCCGTCGACGAGGATGTCTTTCAGCGTGTTTCGTCCGGAAACGAAGGTTGTGACATTGTTGGTGCTGAAGTCTGCACCGGTGGCCATGTTGGTTGTTGTCCCGATCATAAATAAGCCACTGGTTGTGGAGACGAGGGTGACATTGGTTGTGCCCGCCGTAAAACCAGCCGCCCGAGCATCCACAAGCAGGGTGGAGTTGGTGTGGAAATAGACTTTATCGGCCGTGAGGAAACCTTGTGTTCCTGGAATGATACCAAAACCGAGTTCGCCGCCATCGACCAGTGAAAAGTCATCGGTGGTGAAGTCCATGGTTCCTTTGACGATCATTATGTTTTTCAATGCCGAATCGTTTTGGTTGTCCACAATCACGGTGCCGCCGTTTTGGATGATGCCATTGTTCACGATCAGGTTGGTTCCGGCAAGGAAGTGCTGGACAGAGCCCTCTTCTCCATAAAAGGCGAGCGAGCTAAAGGTGCCGCCGTGCAGGTTGACGTGGTTGGTGGTTGCGCCGGTGAGTTCGCTGAATAGGCCATCGCCTGCAATGTTATTGGTTCCGCCAATGTTTCCCGCGAAGGTTCCGCCATAAACCGTCACGTCGCTATCCTGAAGGTAGAAGGCGGTATTGCCTCCGCCGCCGGTAAAGCTTCCGGTATGGATGGTGACCGTGGAGTTGTTTTCGGCAACCAACCCTGCGCCGGTGCTTCCGCCGCGAAAGGTGCCGTTGCTGACGACCAACGTGGTTTGGTTGATAAGAAGTCCTTCGGTGTCGTTGATTCCGGCGAATTCCGTTCCGTCGATCACAACCTCGCTGTTGAACAGCAGGCCACCCATGGCTGTGACCGTTGAGTTGGTGGGTTGCGGTTGTCCTGGGATGGGGGGGAAGCTTCCGCCCGAGCCTTCGGTGCCGAAGAAGTGTCCGCCTGTGATGGTGAGGTTGGTGGCGTTTTCGGCGTAGAAGGCGGCTGAGTTGTGGCTGGTGTTGGTTCCCGAGGCCGTGATTGTAAAGTCGTTGACGTGGTTGTTGATGGCCACAAATCCGGTAATGTTATGGCCTAACGTCAGGTGGGTGGTGTTCGTGTGCCCGATGACGAGCGAGCCCATTCCGTTGGTCTGCGATGAAATGGAAGTGGCCGTTGCGATATCGGAATTAGTGGTTCCGTACGCGATGCCGTCCGCCCAGTTATCTGCTGCGTTTGCAGCGAGAACGGAGCATAAAAAAAAGGCGGGCACCAGCCGGTGCATCGCCTTCCTTTTAAGTTCCGTCCAGTGCCGTGTTGAATGGTGATTCATCATAGAACTGCTCCTGGGCGGGGGATATGGATGGGGTTATTTCTGTTTTTTGATCGGGACGAGGATGGCGTGGACGAAACGGCCTTGCAAGCGCGGGGCCTGATCGACGGTGGTGATGTCGACGGTATCCTTAATAATACGCTGGATGACTTCGAACCCCAATTCGCGGTGGGCGTTTTCGCGACCCCTGAACATGAGCGAAACCTTAACGCGGTCGCCGTGCTCGATAAATTTACGCAGGTTGCGCATTTTGGTGTCGTAGTCGTGGTCGCCCACGTTGACGCGGAATTTGACTTCCTTGAGCTTGGTCTGCACCTGGTGCTTCTTCTGCTCTTTCTTCTTTTTTTCCTGGTCGTACTTGTACTTTCCAAAATCCATGATTCGGCACAACGGCGGTTTCGCGGTGGGGGAAATCTCCACGAGGTCGATGCCGTATTCGTTTGCAAGGCGCAGGGCCTCGCCTGTTTTCATGATGCCGAGCTGCTCCCCGTGGGGATCAATCACGCGGATTTCGGGAACGCGGATACGATGGTTGATTCGCGTTGATGGTTCGCGTTGCTGTCTACCTCTGTAGTTTTGCCTGCTAATCTGAGACCTCCATGTCTACTGTTGTCTTGGCCAGCTCTTCCTTTTTGAGCTGAGCGATAAATTCATCCAAGGAACATTCGCCCTTCATCCCCTTGAGGCGGTGGCGTACGGCAACCTGATGGGTTTCCTGTTCCTTGCCGCCGATAATAAGCATATACGGAACTTTGTCCAGTTGGGCGTTCTTAACTTTTCCGTTTAATTTTCCCTGCCTGGTATCCACCGTTGCGCGGATTTCAGCTTGGCGCAATGCGTTGAGGATTTCATCGGCATAGTCGAGCTGGTCATCGGAAAGCGGAAGCACGCGCACCTGCTCCGGCGCAAGCCAGACGGGGAAGCCGCCGGCATAGTGCTCGGTCAGGATGCCAAAGAAGCGTTCGAGGCTGCCGAAGAGCGCGCGGTGCACCATGTACGGCCGGTGCGCCTCGCCATCGGTGCCGATGTATTTAAGGTCGAAACGCTCCGGCAGGTTAAAGTCGAATTGGATGGTGCTCGTCTGCCACTCGCGGCCGATGGCATCCTTCACCTTGAGGTCGATCTTCGGGCCGTAGAACGCGCCGCCGCCCTCGTCGAGTTCGTAGGGGAGGCCTTCGGCTTGGATGGCCGCTTCGAGCGATTTGGTGGCCTGATCCCACTGCGCGGGTTCGCCGACGGCTTTTTCCGGGCGGGTGGATAGGTAGGCTTTCACTTCGGTGAAGCCGAAGGTTTTCCAGATCATGTTGCAGAAGCGGATGACCTCTTTGACCTCGTTCTCGATCTGCTCCGGGGTGCAGAAGATGTGCGCGTCGTCCTGGGTGAAGCCGCGGACGCGGAAGAGCCCGTGCAGGGTGCCGGCCTTTTCGTAGCGGTAGACGGTTCCAAGCTCGGCCCAGCGCAGCGGCAGCTCCCGGTAGGAGCGCAGGCCGGATTTATAGATCTCGATGTGGAACGGGCAGTTCATCGGCTTGATGAAATATTCCTGGCCGTCGACATCCATCGGCGCATACATGCCTTCCTTGTAGAAGTCGAGGTGGCCGGAGGTTTCCCACAGGTTGGCTTTGCCGACGTGCGGGGTGTAGAGAATGTCGTATCCGTTCTTAAAGTGCTCGCGCCTCCAGAAATCCTCGATGATCGAGCGGATGCGCGCGCCTTTCGGATGCCAGTGTACCAGGCCGGGGCCGACTTTTTCCGAAATGGAGTATAGGTCGAGATCCTTGGCGAGGCGGCGGTGATCGCGTTTCTTGGCTTCTTCCACTTGCTTGAGGTGGAGGCGCATCTGCTTGGGGTTGGTGAAGGCCGTGCCGTAGAGGCGCTGGAGCATCGGGTTGGTTTCGCGCCCTCGATAGTAGGAGCCTGCCACGTTCATGAGCTGGAATGTCCGGAGTTTGCCGGTGCTTTCCACGTGCGGGCCGCGGCAGAGATCCTTGAACTCGCCGCAGGAGTAGAAGGAGATTGCGTCGCCTTCCGGCACATCGGCGAGGCGTT
>JAOZKS010000193.1 GCA_029935255.1 Pontiella sp. | reverse complement strand
GCCGTCTACCGGAAATTCGGTCTATCCCGCATCACCCTTCGCGAAATGGCTTCGCAAGGAAAGATTCCCGGCATGACCAAGGCCAGCTGGTAACGAAATCAATTTTCGTTGAAAGAAATAAAGCAGTCGCATCGAGCGGCTGCTTTTTTTATGCCTGAAACATGCGCCCCCCCATGCCTCCATCGTGTTCTCCCTTCTCGACGAATTGGATTAGCGCATCTGACAGGCACATCGCGAAGAACCTTGGAGTTGCGGTTTAAGAAGGAAACGGGAACAACCCTTCAGCGCGCCATCATCAACCAAAGAATATCCGAGACCAAACGCTTGCTGAGAACAGGCAAGTCGCCCTTGGCCGAGATTTCGGAACTATACGCATTTTCTTCTGTCCAATATTTTACTGCGGCCTTCAAGCGGGAAACTCCGGGGAGCTACCGGAAACGGCATTCATAACCATTCAAATGCTTCCGGCACATTCCGCAAATGAGGAGCCCTTCCCCAGCCTCCTGCGCCTAGGTGGTGTACATGGTCTCGGCGACGATATGGGACGGATAGGCATCGCCGGTTTCAGCGATCCATTGAAGGAGCCGGTCGTAGAGCTGCTGCTTGAGCGTGGCATGAACGGGGTCGTCCTTTAGATTAACGAGCTCGTAGGGATCGGCATCGAGGTCGTACATGAGCGTAACGCTGTCGATGGAGAGAGTATCCTGAATAACGAGCTTGTAGCGGTCGGTTACGATGGAACGCCATGGGGTCTGGTGCTCGCAATAGATGGAGTCCACCTCCGGCATGGCCAACCCGCGGGCGGCCATTGACTTGTCGACACCCGTGCAGGTTTTCGGTATGGGTAGACCACAGAGACCGAGCAGGGTCGGCATCATATCCACCCCACCGATAAGCGTGTCGGAAACATGGCCAACAGGAACGGTGCCGGGCTTCCGCATGAAGAGCGGAACGTGTGCGGATTCCTCCTGAGGAAGACTTTTATACAATAGGCCATGCGACTTGTGCATGTCACCATGGTCGGCGGTGAAGACCACGAGCGTGTTGTCTTCCATCCCGTTGTCCCGGAGAAACTGCATGAGGCGACCAAAGTTGTCGTCGAGTGCCGTGCACTGAGCGAAGTAGTCCGCAAGGTTCCCCGCATTGGGATTGCCGGCTGGAACATTAGGCCTGCGGTCGGCCTCCGTCACGGTGTAGGTTTTGTATTCCGAAGGCACCTCGGCGTAGGGCGTGTGCGGAGGTCCCCACGACAGATAGCAAAACCATGGACGCATGCGGTTGTGCTCAATAAAACTCATGGCGAGATCGGTCTGGACGGCAGGTTCGTATTCAGCATGGTCGATGCGCGTGCCATCCGTTTCGAAGTAGCGCCCTGGAATATATTCATGCCCCCGGTTATAGCCTTGGTATGTGGTGAATCCGCGCCGCCGCCAACCGGCTGGAATATATCCGGGCTTGGCCGATCCGTCATAATGGGTCTTTCCGATGTAATGGGTGGCATAGCCCGCCTCGCCGAAGATTTCGGCGAGACAACGATTGCCCGGCGGCAGCATAATATCGTTTTTCATCATACCGGTCTGGTGCGGATAGCGACCGGTGACAAGGGTTGAGCGCTCCGGCGTGCAGAGCGGCGTGGTGGCATAGGCCTTGCGCCAGCGCAGGCCTGCGCCGACAAACTGGTCGAAGTTCGGGGTCTGCACCAGCGCATCATTCACTTCGCCGTGGCTAAATGCGCAGAAGCGCCACTGATCGACCAGCACAAACAACAGGTTCGGCCGGGTTCCGCCCGCCGCCTGCACGGGATCAACCGACCACGGCAGAGCCAAAGCCCCCATGCCAGCAAGAAAGGAACGGCGCTTAAACCGGATTGGATTGGATGTTTTCATTCGTAGATCACCCTCACGTTAAAGTTTGTTTCCAGGTTTTGGATCTGATTGGTTGCCGTGGCACTGAGCGGATTCCCGCGCACCCAGAGCTCATCGCCCTCCCCCAACCCGCCGTTGGCGGCGTTGGCAACCACCAGCGCCAGATCGTCGATCTGGTTGTTTTCCAGATCCAGCCAGCGCAGGTGAACCAACGACTCAATACCGGTCAGGTCGGTAATCAGGTTGTCTTGCAGGTCGAGTGCCTCCAGCGAGATTACTGTGCTTAATGCCGAAACTTCCGTGAGTTGGTTGGAGGACAGGTTAAGCCAGGTGATTCCGTTCACGATCGAAAAATCACCGAGGGTCGTCAGTCCACTGCCCGCCAGCGAAAGCTTGTCGAGATTCGCAAACTCGCCCAGCTCGGCCATGGTGATCTCTTGTCCCGGCAGGGTCATTCCTGAGATCCCGTCAAAGTCGACATCATAGATTTTGTTGGTCGGGGCGTTCACCGACGACTGCGCCTTAAGCTCGGTACGGAGAGCCGGACTAACCGGACTGCCATTCGTGGCTATATTGAGCATGACTTGGAAAAAGCCCCGGTTGGCGGTATACGGGAAAACCGCCGCGCTGTTTGATGTGCTGGTTTCGGAAATCTCCACCGTCCCGGCGACAGGGAACGAAGCGAGGTCGGTGCCGCTGACCACGATATAATGATCCGAGGACTGGTTCCACTCCAGCGTTACCTTCCCGGAAGAAACCACCAGATTGGTTAGTGCCAGCTCAGGAGGCGGGGGCGGCGGTTCAACGTATATACCATTATCCAGCACCTCGATATTGTCGAAATAGATCTCCTGATTGCCGCCGTCGCTCGTCAGGAACAGGCTGGAGAGTTGCGTGGGCGGACTGGCGGAACGGCCTTGGGTGACTCCTGCCGCAACCCGCACGTTGTCAATCCAGATATCCATCAAGCCGGTCGCCAGCGAGGAAGAGCCTCCAACCGGGTCGTCATAGTCCAGCATTGCACCGGATTCGTTGAAGATCGCATCGAGGTGGTGCAATGCACCGACCGAGTAGCCTCCCGACGGGCCAACCGCGCCGTCGGTCAGGGTAAATTCGTTGACGGGGTTGGTGGCATCGGGATCGCTCCCTACCTTAATCGTGATTCCGCCTGTTGTTGCAGCGGTTTCATGAAAATCAAAGCTCACCATCAGCACCGCCGAGCTGGAGAGTCCGTCGGCGCTCAACGTGGTTATATACGTCCCGGGATTAGCGGCAATATTCTGAAAAAACAAAATTTGGTTATCTGTTCCGCCCCCGAGCAAATCGCCGCTGTCGGCCATGACTTCCAGTCTGCGCTTGTCATTGAGCGAAGTCGGATCAACGGCAACCCACCCCCCATTCGCCACCAGCGCACCAAGTGGCCGCGCGTCGAACGTATCCGTCAGCACCGTGTTGGTGATCGACTCCCCATAGCCTGCGGATACCCAGCACGAAAGCAACATGGCCAAAGTTGATTGAAGCCTCATTCCAATATCCCTCCTGCAGATTAGAACAATCCACTTATTCGAGTAGTAAAATAATCGGCGTCCAAAATCAATCCTGTTTTCTACCTTTCGTTGTATAAAAATACCGTCTCAAAACCCATTGCACAGAATTTACATGTCCAAATACCCAGCTTACATCCGTCTTCCTAATTACTATTTTGATGTTTCAAACCTAAGATAAAGGATGAGGATTATGAAAAGATGCCGATTTATGAATTGGATGGGTGCGGCAGGGCTTGCCGCGAGTTGCAACCCAACATTGGCGGCCCGGTTCAAACGCCCCAACCTGCTGATTATCCAAACGGACGAACATAACTTCCGCACGCTGGGGTGTTACCGCGAAACGCTTTCGGAGGATCAGGCCTTCATGTGGGGACCTGCGGTGGTGGAAACCCCGCACATTGACCGCATTGCCCACGAGGGCGCACTCTGCACGAGTTTCTATGCCACCACGCCGGTTTGCTCGCCATCGCGCGGCTCCTTTGTTTCCGGGCAATATCCACAGAATACGCCGGTAGTGACCAACAACATTGCAATGAGTGATGATGTAATTACCTTCGCACAGATCCTGAAGGACAACGGATACTCAACCGGTTACAGCGGAAAGTGGCATCTAGACCACGGCAAACCCGCCTGGCAACCCGAGCGCACGTTTGGGTTCGACGACAACCGTTTCATGTTTAATCGCGGCCACTGGAAGCTTCTCGAAGACACGCCCGACGGCCCGCGTGTCGGACAGAAAAAAGGCAAGAACTCCTATGGCGTCATTGGCGACGAAAAAACCTTCACCACCGACTGGCTGGCCAATAAGGCGGTCGAGTTTATTACCACAAACAAAAACAAACCCTTTTGCTATATGGTCAGCATTCCCGACCCGCATGGCCCGGACTCCTCCCGCGAGCCATATGCAAGCATGTACAAGGATCAGGAATACACCCGGCCCAAATCGGCCAGCAAAGCCAATAAAGGCATTCCAACCTGGGGCAAGATGGGCAAGGCAGGTTTCGGACAATCCAAATACTACGGCATGGTCAAGTGCATCGACGACAACGTCGGTAAAATCATCGCCCACCTTGAAAAAACAGCTCTGATGGACCATACCATCGTCATCTTCACCAGCGACCACGGCGACCTGCGCGGCGAGCATGCACGAGCAAACAAGGGCGTACCCTACGAAGGCTCGGCCAAGGTGGCCTTCCTGATGCGCTGGCCGGAAAAAATAAAAGCCGGAACCATCATCAACGAATCGCTGGGCTGCCACGACTTCCTGCCCACCATACTCAACCTGATGGACGTTCCAACCGCCGGGAAAGAAGAGGGCCGCGATGCCTCCGCTCTATTCACCACCGGAAAAGCCCCGGCCGACTGGAAGGACATCACCTTTTTCCGGGGCACCGGCGGCAAGGGCATGGAGTGGCTGGCGGCCGTTTCCGACCGATATAAGATCATCTACTCCGTGGAAAACGAGCCCTGGCTGTTCGACCTGAAAACCGACCCCGACGAAATGGTCAACCAGTTCAGCAACCCTGAATACCGCGAGATCGTTCGCACCATGTCATCCGAATTGATTACCTATGGAAATCAATTCGACGATCCGCGTGCGAAAGACCCCAAGGTGGCAGGAGAGTTGCAACATTCAGTCGCCAACTTAGGAGTCTAGAATTATTAACATGAACATAAGAAGCGTTTTAAACGCAAAGAAACAAAGGTCGCGAAGGCTCGCAAAGAGCGGTTCTTTGCGAGACTCAGCGTTCTCCGCGACTTTGCGTTAAATGGGCAGGTTATTTCTGCAAGCCTCCTAACGCCCGATCTTCAGGGAATCCATGGACCAAAACCGGCCTTCGTGGTTCTTGAGGAACAGGCGCACAAAAATCGACCTTCCGGCCTTTCAAGCATCTCTTGGCGGAAAGCTTTTGATCCATCATTTCCCGGTATCGTCTGC
>JAOZKS010000192.1 GCA_029935255.1 Pontiella sp. | reverse complement strand
GGCCAAAGCGGTGCGGACATAGTCCTTATACATCTCCTCGAGCATGACGGAACGGTAGAAGCGAATGTTTGCTCCCAGCATGCTGATGATGCCGATCGTGACGGGCAGAATTAAATATCGCCACGACTCGTAGCCCCACACCGGAAACAGCCCCATCTTGTAGGAGAGAAAATATTGTCCCGCCACAATATAGACAAGATAGTTAATACTCATGAGAGCCACTGAAAAGATCACGAAGAAGCGATCAATCCAGGTGTTGCGGAAGAATGCGCAGATGAGCGAGAGCGTAATGGCCACCACCATTCCGATAAAGAAGATCGGAACCGTTAGCGAAAGCGAGGCGATCACTCCATCCTTCAGCAACTGCGAGACGGGTTGCTTAAGCGACTCGGATTTTCCAAAGTTTCCGTGAACAAGCTGATCCATGTAGAAGAGCAGTTGTGAATCAAACGGGTTGTTCATCAGCTTGCGCAGCTTGAGCATACGGATTTCCAGCGTATGACCGGCTGTGGAAAACCCTATCGCCTCTCCGCCTTGAAAACGAATTCTGGTCGAAACCCATTCCGTAGAATCAAGAGGGGTTTCTTCCAAAGCGCCGGTTCCTCGATAGTGAACAGTCCACTCGTATTCATGGCCAGGCCGCAACTTGAAAGCCATCGGATTGATCGATGCTCCCTCAGCGAGCCATACGGTTTTTGATTCAGCGGAATAGGTGGTGTTGCTTATCGTCAGCCATGGCCCCGGTCCATCAGAAAAATCATGATCGGCATACGCCCTCGTTCCGGTGCGGCTCCCAAAAAAAAGCGGTTTATCAAACCCGCGCTGGGCATCGAAATCCTCCAGGCTTTGGAGCGAAACCTTTTTGCCGAGTGCCGTTGCCGCCAGATCGCCGCCCACCACGTTGAAGAGGATGAAGGTCAGCAAAACAACACCCAGCACCGTAGGAATCATCTGAAGAATTCGTTTGAGAATATACTTCAGCATATGCCTATTCCTTCCCCGACATATTGAGTTTTTCGTCTTTATACGTATTGAACCACAGCGCCCGTTCATCGATGTTCGCGCGCAGGTATTTTTCCATTCCATACGGAAACGCATGATACGTGTAGTTTTTCACCCAGCGGTGCTTCAGCGCAAAGCTCTTGGACTGATAGCAGAAGATCCACGGGGCATCCTCAACAATAAGGTGTGCCATGGTTTCGTAGAGCGCAGTCCGCTCCGGCGAATCGAATAGGATTCGGGTTTGTTCATAGATCCGGTCGATCCCCGCGTTGCGATAGTTGGCGTGGTTTGGACCGGGTGTCACGTTTTTGCTATAGAAGAGCTGGAAAAAGTTTTCAGCGTCGGGATAGTCGGCCACCCAGCCTAAATAGAACATTTGGGCCTGTTTGCGGTTTAATTTTTCATTAAACGCCGGCCAGGTATTATACTGCACATTCAGCACCACGTTAATCCGATCAAACATGGCCGAGAGCAACTCCATCATCTGCCGTGTGGTGGGATCGGCACTACCGACCTCCATCGTCACCTTTAACCGCCGACCGGTCTTGGGATCGATCCCCTCGGGATAGCCTGCTTCGGCGAGCAGCCCGATCGCCTTCTCCAAATTAAAGCGATAGGGCGCGCGTACTGTCAGAGATCCTCCCAGCGGCTCCGGAACCGGCCCGTTAGCGGGATAGAGCCGACCATTCATAAACTGATTCATCTGGTCAAAATCATACGCGCAGCTGAGGGCTTGTCGAAGCTTGCGATGGCGTAGATCCTTTTCGGGATCGCTGCTGGCCCCCAGCACGGCATCCTCCCAGTTGAATCCAATGTAGCGCAACTCAAGCGTCGGTGCGGAGATCATCTTGATTCCGCGTTTTTCAAGTCCGTCACTGAGGCCCTCATCCACCGTCATCACGGCATCCCAGTTATCCGGAGAAATTTCTGAAAAGCTGAACTGACCGGAGAGAAACATCATCCAGGCCGTTGAACTATCGTCGACCACAAACTGTACAACGCGGTCGATAAACGGAATGCGCTTCCCGGCATCCGCCAGCAAGCCAGCCTCCACCTGCTCCGGCGCACCGTTCGTGGGATAGGTTTCGATGCGACCGGTTTCCGTCCATTTGGGACTGCGTACAAATTCAATGCGCGAGTTGCGCCGCCAATGCACCAGTTCGTAGGGACCGGTACCCACCGGATGACTGACAAAGTGCGGTCCATGATAGGCCACGGCTTCGTGTGCCACCGCAAACGCATAGTGCATGGTCAACACATTCAACAGCTGTGGATAAGGGCGGATCAGCTGAACCTGAAAGGTATGGCGATCCAGAGCCTGAAGTCCCTCGATCTTCATGTCGTAATCCGTGGGTTCGCTACTTTTAGAGGCCTCGTGAAACGCATTAATCCCGACCACGCGGTCATCGAAGATCCAGAACCCCGACGAGACATTCTTCACATCGGCGATGCGTTTGAATGAATAGATAAAGTCCTCGGCGACAAGCTCCCTACCCTTCCCGCCGGGAAAGCAGGGGTCGTCGTGGAAATAGATTCCTTTGCGGATCTTAAACGTATAAACCAGTCCGTCTTCGGAAACCTTCGGCATCGATTCCGCCAGCAGCGGGCCCACCTTGTATGGGCGGGTCAGATAGTCGTATTCCACCAACCCTTCATAGATCCGGGAAATGGCCTTTGACGAAGAGACATCACCGGAAAGGGCGGGGTCGAGTGCCTTGATGCGGTAGGAACGGGAATATAAAACAATCTCGTCCGCGTTGGACTCGTGCTGCATCGAATCATCGGCGCACCCCAATAAAAACAGGCTGGTCAGCAGAGTGCCGAACCAGCCTATAGGATTTCGCTGAATCATCGATTGGGAATTCATCTAAACCCGTGCGTGAAACTACATTTCTTCCTGGGGTTCCGCCGTGGCGACCGGTTCTTCAGATATAGGTTCTGCAATCGGAGCAACAATATCCACCGGTTGGGTTTGAACGGCAAAGGATTGCGCCTCCGGTGTTGAAGCCCCATCCATCAGCATCTTGTCTTTTTGCGCAAAGAGCACACCCAACAGCAGCGTGTTGGCCATGAAGAGGATTCCAAGAAATACCGTAGCCTTGCTCAGTACGTTCCCTGCACGAGCGCCAAACAGGGACTCACCCGCTCCGGCACCAAACGCCAGGCCAAGGCCCTCGCTTTTCGATTTCTGCAAGAGAATAAAGCCGATGAGCAACAGGCAACAAAGTACCTCAACAACAATAAACAACGTTTTTAGCAAAATCATAATCTATCCTTTTTTTTGATTAACGACCGGCGTTAACGATACCCGCAAACGACGTAGCATCGAGCGCAGCTCCACCAATCAGGCCGCCGTCGATATCGGGTTGGGCCAGCAACTCCGGCGCATTGCCGGGTTTCATGCTACCACCGTATTGAATGCGCACGGCATCGGCCGCTTCCGCGCCGACCATATCCCTAACAATACCACGAATGAAGGCGTGAACGTCCTGCGCCTGGGCGGAAGTGGCAACCTTGCCGGTTCCGATGGCCCAGACGGGTTCGTATGCAATCACCAACTCGGTGTAGGCCGATGCCGGAATGTCTTTCAGGCCTTCGCGAACCTGCACCTCAACCACCGCTTCGGTGTTGCCGGATTCGCGGTCTTCAAGCTTTTCACCCACGCAGAGAATCGGGCGTAGATTCTTTTCGAGCGCTTTGATGACCTTCTTGTTAATCCAAAAGTCGTTTTCTTTATAGTATTCGCGACGTTCGCTGTGGCCGAGGATGACGTAGCGAACAAACAGTTCCTTAAGCATGCCGTGGGAGATTTCGCCCGTGTAGGCCCCTTCATCTTCGGAGCTCATGTTTTGCGAACCCACATTGATAAGGCTTTCTGAAACCACATCGCTAACCGCTTTCAGCGCAGTAAACGGAGGGCAAAGCACCACATCGACTTCCTTGCAATCCCCAAGCTCCAGCTTGATGGCGTTGGCAAGCTCGACGGCCTCCTCAACGGTCTTGTTCATTTTCCAGTTTCCAGCAATAATTTTCTTTCTCATCAAGTTCTCCGTTTACGTTATAAATCGTTGGGTTTAAATCCATTTCCTCAAGAAAAATAAGCTGGGAATCTAGCGGAAGCCACCCTGCGAGGCAACGCCCAATAACAGAAAAAGGCGCGGTGATTTACATGGGTTAAAGATGGATGTTTCCCAGTAAAGAAAGGGCCTCGTCGGTATTCTTTTCCTCGGTGGAGTCGAACAGGTCGCCCAGTTGACTAATCGATTGTCCGGATTTCCACAGTTTAAAGGAATCGAGCGTCATTCCCTGCTCGGCAAGGTAGTCCCCGACTGGGTTCGTCGTCATATCAAAATCCGGTTCATGGATAACGCGTTCAACGAAGCCTTCGACCGGCCCGGCACTACCATGCACAAAGTTATCGCGCCCGGGGTATTCCAAAGCGTATCCATAGATGGCGTAGAGCTGTCCGCGAAAACTTTGGGGATCGGCCTTGCTGGCATCGGTTGAACCGAGAATATTCTCACGGAATTGTTCCCATGAAATTTGGTCAGGATCGAATTCAACCACATAGTAGGTTATATCTGTCTTGGGGTTATAGAAGTTTTCTTCCATGGCTGGGTAGAAGGCGTTAATGCAGTAGCAGTCCAGAGCCTTAAGATAGGCAATAAGCAGGCCATCCTGAATCTTTTGTGTTTTACGACTGGAAATTTGATCGTTCCAGAGCAGGTAGAGTTCCTGGGCGCTAATGCCCTTCTCTCTCGAAATCCTTGGGAAACCCAGAATTTTCCCAGCATCAGCTTCCTCATCCCAGTTTTTTCCGAAGGAAGCAAAAAACCTAGCCTTGGCCTCATCCGACAGAACCAATTCGCTAGTCGAGTCGATACAGGCGGCCTTGCTATACATCAGATAGTGTTGCCGGATCGCATCCCGTTCCGACAACTCTGTACCGGTCAGCTTTCGATTCAAGACGATTCGAAGCCCTTTATCCGTAAGAAATGTCCTTGTTTGCTGGTCCAATTGTTCCGGGGTCAGCGGCAAGCCCAAATGGTGAACCGGTTTCGTAAACACCACCGCCTGATTAATCGTCTTGCTCATCGAAAATCTCCAAAGTCTGATTAGGCGATCAATTTACCCTGCATTACAGCGGGGATCAAAGCGGAAGATGAAGAATTTAGGATTAATCTGACGCGTTCGTAGATTTCAGTGACCGATTTCTAATCTAAGGTGTAGTACGGCTTCACCTGACCGAAGGGAGGGAAAGCGGTACATCGAGGTATAGGGGTCCGAGGTATAGGAGGTATAGGGGTCAGGTCTGAATATTAAACATTTCTTCCGCTTCTAGCATCGATT
>JAOZKS010000573.1 GCA_029935255.1 Pontiella sp. | reverse complement strand
GGGTGCTCTGCAACGGGTAGGTTGTAGAAAGTCCCTGCACGGTAAGGAATAGCAAACCGCCGTGGCCCCGAGTCTTGCCTTGACGCTCCGCGATGGGAGATGCGAGGGAGATGTGAGGGAGATGTGAGGGAGATGGGACAACCCATTTACGTTGACTAGACCTTGACACCGCTGAGAAATGTAGCTATTGTAGGGAATTGGTTCAAAATGAACCACAAAAAGGTTTCTGATATGGTTTCTGAAAATACAATCAATAATTATGGGAGATTATCATGCGAACAGCACGGAAAAAAATGGTAGGAAAAGGGTGTTTATATCACCTCTTAAATCGAAGTTCAGGAGATAAACAAGAGCTACTTTTTACTAATATAGATAAAGAGGTTGGCTTTAAATTACTTGAAGAAATTAGCCAGTTTTATCTTGTCGATATTGTATCTATCTGCATAATGTCCAACCATTTCCACATTGTCGCTTATGCTCCAGCAGAGTTGCCGTCTTTGGAAACTGCTGCTAAACGTCATAACGACTATTACGGCGCTAAGAAACTGGAACTTGACCCGGAACATCATCCTGAACGCTGCGAAGAGGTAGCAAAGCAGATGATCGATATCAGCCACTTTATGGCGATATTCCAACAGCGGTTCGCCTGCTACATAAACCGAGTTCACAATCGCCGTGGTCGGTTGTGGTCTAATCGGTTCAAAAGCACGATTCTTGAGGGTGGGTCAGCATTATGGAACTGCGTGAAGTATATCGAACTTAATCCTGTACGTGCGGGTATTGTTGAAGATCCGGCAGATTATCGTTGGTCAACCTGGGGTAGATTCAATGGCAGCGGCAAGCACTCGTTTAAGGATAACTTTTACCAACATATGAAAACAGGAACGCCAACCTGTGATATGACGTCCTGGTCATTTACTGATATTTGCACACATCTACGTACCGAGATAGCCCGTACTATCGCCAGTGAGAAACCTGAGGCTACAGGAGAGGATATCAAGGAGGCAATGGATAAGGCTAAGAAGGGCGACAGCATGCCGGTTAAGTTCCTTAGACGGACACGTCATTGGGCTGACGGCGCGATTATCGGCAGCAAAGTATTTGTCCAGGAGACGGCCTGCATGTTTGAGGATAGTGAGGGGGTGTTAAAGAAGACATTAAGCCGGGGCAAATCTCCCACAGGTGACATCTTACACTGTTTCCGACGGCTAACTCCATAATTAACCGTTAGCCTCAAAAGAATTAAAACCATCATACTCAACGCTACCTACTGCCCTGATTTGCTACATTTTCCCTATTTTTCTTAGAAACCGAAGCTATCACCAGCCATCACTCTCACCTCCCCACATTCTTACCAATTATTTCTTTTTGAATGGCAATCTTTAGACTTGATTTTCTAACCAGATCAGGGTATAATCTATAGTCAACGTAAAATGGTTGTCCCATATCCCCCATCTTTTTGAATGGCAATCTTTAGACTTGATTTTCTAACCAGATCAGGGTATAATC
>JAOZKS010000572.1 GCA_029935255.1 Pontiella sp. | reverse complement strand
TTATGACCACGCTTGAAATGAATAATGTGCTGAACATGCCGCGCAGGGAAAAGCTTCAGATGATGGAGGCGCTGTGGGAAAACCTTTCTCGAGCGGAACCGGAACAGGAAACTCCTGATTGGCATCGACAGGCGTTGAGGGAAACGGAGGAAAGGGTGGTAGCGGGACGTGAAACGGTCCTGGATTGGCCGGATGCCAAGCAGCAATTGCGGGCGCACTGCGAATGAAAATAAAAATACTTTCTTCCGCAGTGGAAGATCTTCATGATGCTCGGCTTTTTTATGAAGCATAGGGCGAAGGCGTCGGCGACTATTTTTTTGATACGCTGTTTTCGGATATTGATTCGCTGGTTATCTATGCTGGAACCCACTCTAAAGTGGATGGTTTTTATCGGTTATTGTCGCGGCGCTTTCCGTATGCCGTGTATTACAAAGTCGATGGCGAGACCATTGTTGTGTGGCGGGTGCTGGATCTAAGAAGAAATCCTGAGCATAATCGTCAGGCTTTGCAGGGTGGAAAATGACGCTAACCCGTTTTTGTCGAGGAAGACAAATTCTAAAATTGCCGCTTCGCTCCTGATCCAGTTGGTCAGGCTCTGCCCTTCGGGCGGTCATCGGGTGACCCCTTGACAGCGGGCATTGCATGATGAATGGTAGGCAACATTGAACTGAGGACATTAGATCATGAAAGAATATAATGTAGTGATAGAAAAAGATGCAGATGGGTTTTATGTGGCCACCGTTCCCTCCCTGCGCGGATGTCACACTCAGGCCAAATCCTTGGATACATTGATGAAGCGGATAAAGGAGGCCATCCTGCTGTGTCTTGAGGTGGAAGATGAGTGTAGTGCTGAATTTGTGGGAGTGCAGCGAGTTGCTGTTGGCGCATGAGTACTTTTCCTGCGGTTACAGGCTCGAAATTGATCAAGGCGCTGAAAAAACAAGGGTTTCAGGTCATTCGAGTGCGGGGCAGTCACCATTTTCTCCAACATGCAGACGGACGTTGTACGGTTGTTCCGGTCCATCGTGGGGAATCGATCGGGAGAGGACTGCTTGCACAGATATTGCGCGATTGTGATATGTCACGCAAAGAGTTCCAGCGATTGATCTAAGACAGGCCTCCGACCTCTCTCCGAGCTGTAAGCTCTACGAGCCGGAAGCTGTTCTCCGTCCTCTGGCGGTTATTCCGCCATCATTCTTCCCATTTGGTAGATGCACGGCTGTAGAGGTTCGGATTTCAGAGATTAGAGGACAGCTGTCAGAAACGGGTTGAACGAATTCAATATTTAACGCTTTAACGACTTCAACGAGCGAAGTGATTTAACGTCATTACCCCGATTCTTCGGGGAGGCCTCTGGCCATTTTAACGAGGTAGCTATGAAAAAAATGAATGAAGTAAAATTTGGAATTATTGGGCTGGGTTACGTTGGTTTGCCTTTGGCCGTCGAATTCGGGGAAAAGTTTCCAACCCTCGGGTTTGACATCAACCAATCCCGTGTCGACGAACTCAA
>JAOZKS010000571.1 GCA_029935255.1 Pontiella sp. | reverse complement strand
TGGAATCGTTATGGGTGTGGATGCCGACCTGAACGTCGAATGTTTCACGGACCAGCGCAGTCATTTCAAAAACCTCATGCGGCAGACGGCCGCCATTGGTATCACACAGCACCAGCACATCCGCCCCACCCTTCACAGCAGCTTCCAGAGTCTGAAAGGCATATTCCGGGCTATCATTGTATCCATCGAAAAAGTGCTCGGCATCGTAGATCACTTCCTTGCCATTTTCCTTCAGGAAGCGGCAAGTGTCCTCGATCATTATCAGGTTTTCTTCCTGTGTGGTTTTCAGCACCTCGGTCACATGCAGCAACCAGCTCTTCCCGAAAATCGTACAGACTTCCGTATCCGCTTCGAGCAAGGCCAGCGTTCCCTTATCTTCCTCCACCGCCACATTCGCACGTCGCGTACTGCCAAAAGCGGCTATTTTTGCATGCTGGAGATTTTCCTTCTTGATATCCCTGAAGAACGCCATGTCCTTCGGGTTCGAGGCCGCGTAGCCTCCCTCGATATAGTCCACCCCGAACAAATCCAACATCTTGGCCACATGAATCTTCGACACCGGCGAAAAGGTTACGCCTTCCGCTTGGGCACCATCACGTAGCGTAGTGTCGTATATAAATATTTTGTTTTCTTCACTCATGGATTAACCCTGTATTTTCAAAGGCTGGAACATACCCCAGCCCCTTCCGGTGAACCAAGCCCGAAGGAGGAAATTCTACGGCAATTTATTGAACCACAGGTCATACTTTTTGACGCTGATTTCCCAAAGGTTGTAAAAATACCCCACCCTTTCCAGAATCACTTGAAATCGTTTTTTAAAGGCTTTTTTACGTCTTATAAATATGCACATAAACAAGCATGTAAATACCTATATAGTTACCCGTATTTACTCTTGCCAACCCTCGAAAAAAGAGTAAATCCCCAATTAGGGGTTTGAGAGAAATGGAGGTACATGGTGAAAACTTTAACCGCTTTCTGTTCCTGCATGTTGCTTTGTTGCAGTGCAGTGGCTTTTACCGGCTCGGATAACTTCAACGATGGCGTGATCAACACCAACCTGTGGGCCGAGCCTTTGATTGTGCCGGGCATCGTGGAAGCTACCCACACCGAAACGAACGGGCATCTATATTTTTCATGCACGAACGATCCGGGGAGAGCCATCCTGCCATGGAAAGCCCTCGCTCCTTTTGATCAGGACTGGGAAGTGCAAATGGAGGTCACTCTCCCGGACTTGGTGAATACCGCCGAACAACAATATGACATGGCGCTGCAACTCACGCCGCACAGCGCAAAGCAAATACTGAGCAATCGCTTTACGTTTGCGATGACGAAGGATGAATCGAACCAGAAAAAGTTCTTCGGGAATTTCGTGACCAACAGCATTGAAGTACAAGACCTGGATGCAGAGCGGATCAGCGACACGGCCACACTTCGCATGCGTTGGAGTTCGTTTACCAGCAACCTCTATGCAGACGTGTCAACCGACAGCGGAACCACATGGACCAACTATTG
>JAOZKS010000570.1 GCA_029935255.1 Pontiella sp. | reverse complement strand
GCCCGCCGATAGGACCAGCCGGGGTCGGCCCCTTCGATGCGGGTCCCCAGTACATCGCGCAGGGCGTTGACCGTCTGTACGCGCACCAGGGTGTCCTGGTCTTCGTGTATATCGCCCAGGGTCAGGGCGTAGTGCACGGTATCGTCGATCAGGTCGAGGAAGGTGTGCATTAAAAAGGCGAGTATGTTTAATGAGGTGAGTACGGAGCAGAGGTTTTCTTTCCCGTGTCCAAAATTGTGCTCCAGATGATAGCCTTTTGTTTTTAGCGTGTTGTTGTTCTCGTTCTCTATTTTCCAGCGACAGCGTCCGCCTTCGGCGATCGCCATCGCATTTTTTCCGGTGATTTCATGGTCGGTTACAAAACTGTTTTTATATGTCTGTTCTCCTTGGTACGTGACGATATGCTCAATCCAATTTACGCGTAGGGCTCCATCTGCTTCGATCAATGGAACATCATTTGCGTAGCGCAAGGTGTGGGTCTCCCATTTCCCTTTTTTATTTTTGAGCCGCGTGATTTTCTGGTAGATGCCCTCGTCTTCTTGAAGGAGATCAAGCCATTTGTAGAGGTACTTGTGGGAGGTCGGCTTGCATACGAATATGAAATGGTAGTTGTTGAGTAGCGTTTTGCGGCAGAAGGGTTGGCGCGAGTACAAATCATCTCCAAGCAATGTCACGTTTCCGGTATTGTAAAATTCGCCGTTTTTTTCCAGCCACCGCTTGGCAGCGGCGGGTTCTGAGTCTTGCTTATCGTGTCCATCTTGCGGGGAAAGAAACTCAATCCGAAGTGGGATTGCGAGGTTCTGGTGCGGCGCAACAATCACGGGAGTTATGGCATTGTGATGGTAGGACACGGTTCCGTTTTGGTGCTGTTTTGTTGAACAATTATCGCAATGAAGGGCACCCGAAGAGAACGTTTGGGTTCCGTCCAAGGCGATGAACTGCGTCTTGCCAACACCGCAAAGCGATTTCAAAAACCCCTGCTTTTTCAACGCCTTATAAACACAATCGAAAATGGGGAAAAGAAGATCCGGCTTAACAGGATCGAGAAGAGCACGCACATGATTGTCCGAAGGAATTCGATCTACCTTAAAGAGGGATTTGAGATTGTTTTTCCCTGTTAGTTTTTGAAGATCCTCCTGAGCAGAAAGAAAGGAAGGGCTCTGCATGAAGAACACCGCGAAAGCCGTCAGCCCGATGTCTTGCATAGAGTACTGCACGTTTTCTCCGATGCGTTTGTCCGGAAGGACAGCAAAGGTTGTGAGAATTGAGTTAATAATTTTGTCGAATGAATTCATATGGCATATCAAGGCAGAAAAAGCAAAATGGGCCCAGACTTAAATTCATTTTTTTTGTATAGCGCGGTTTGCCTTGGAGCTTTTTCAGCGGGGTTCGAAGGACGAAGAACAAGTCTTTAGGCCATAATTAGAATTGCTGCGCTTTATGCGTGGCGTCCTTCCACATGCGAATGAGGTCTTTCTTCGGTCCCATGTTGACTGCATTCCACTCCTGATATTTGGA
>JAOZKS010000021.1:16101-16406 GCA_029935255.1 Pontiella sp. | reverse complement strand
ACCCCGCCGCCTTCTACCGCCTCGAAGTCGAATTAGAGTAGAACAAGCGTCCCGCTTGTTTGCGGAGGAGAGGGAAAGCAAGCGGGATGCTTGCTCTACATTGTTCCATGGTAGTGCGCGGGTTCGCGATAGGTGGCATCCCAGTTTTTGAAGACGGGTTCGAGGCCCTTTCCCCGAAGCATGGCGCAGAATTCGGGAATGTTGCGTTCGTCGCTAATTGAAAACTGTTCGGTCGATTCCTCCGAATCATCGCTATAGCCGCCGACGGTGGTTTTGCTGGCGACGCTCATTTTTGAGATGCCTAG